>JAGYNR010000001.1 GCA_018399715.1 Desulfobacterales bacterium
AGGCCAAAGATATTTCATGCAGCCGCCGGGCGTTCGAGCGTGCCTGCGCCTATGCACAGCACCGGAAAGCCGCCCGTCTGGCCATGCGGCAATTGCCGAACAGCTGATACGCTAATGTTCGTTTGAAATTAAAAAAGCAGCCGCCTCCCCGCCCAAGAGATGACGACTGCTTCAGGATAAAGCCCCGGCAAAAGGGACTTCATTTTTATTATATATGATGAAGCGCCCTGACGTCAATATGACCGAATTGCTGGAGATGAAAATCATGTGTTGAGTGGAAAGGAGAAAAAGGAAACGGTAATGACAAAAGGGATACAAACTAATGAAAAAAAAATAAAAATTAGATTGGTTGTACTGATAGCAGGTATTTTGCTGATTTTCTTACTGCAAGCCAGTCATGCTCAGGAAGCCCGTCAAAACGTGGAGCAACTGGAAGATTTGATAGTCAAAGAAGAAACCGATACTGTCGGCTTTATCCGGACACCAACCCAAACTGTCATTGAAGTTGATGATTTTACCAGCATCGGTGTTCCGGTTACAGTCGATGATGTTCTCAAGCACCATGCCATTGTCGATTTCAGGGCGGCGTCAGATCTGGTACCAGATGATGATACCATCAACCTGAGGGGATTTAGCAGCAACCGGTTTGTTGCAGCCATTGATGGGTTGACGGTTCAGAAAACCGGTGGACGGAAAAGTTCTCACATTGTGGATTATGCACTTTTGCCGACGTTTTTGATCGACACAATTGAAATTTTGCCGGGTCCTCACTCCGCCCTGTATGATGCCAAGAGTATCGGCGGTGTGCTGAATCTGGTTACCAAAAAGCCCAGGCGTCATGAAACGCTCAAACCGGATGTCAAAGTGACCACCGGTTTTCGGACCTATGATACCCAGCATCACAATGTGACCATGGAAGGCTCCGTGGACGATTTCACATATGATATCGCTTATCTCAAACAAAAAACACACGGGTACCTGCGAAACCATGATGCTGATATCGATACGGTTTACGGTCGTTTGGGTTATCTGCTGCCCTCTGATGGGTTTATCACGATGAGCACTTCTTATACATGGGCCGACCGAGATGTGCCGGTAAAAAACCCAGGAACCGCTCTTGACGGGACCCGGGATTATGACGGCTCTTACCCGGTCATGGAGGACACTTCTTTTCAGCCTTGGCAGGAGCCGTCTTGGGACAAACAAGCCTACCAATACCGTCTTAACATAGAGCAGCCGTCATCCATCGGGCGTCTTAGCCTTGGCGCCTATCACAGTAAGGAGGACAGGGACCGCGCCTATTTTATCAAAGAAGATGATGACATTGTATGGGATTCATGGGTATCCAACTGGTGGCAGCAGGGCGGAAAACTCCAGGATGAAATTGAGTGGAGCGAAGACCATGTCACAACCGTGGGGGTTGATCTGGCACAGATGTATGATGATGGTATTTCAGACGATGACAGTAAAACCAAACGCATTGGAAAAAAAGGCGCGTTCCTCCAGCACCAGTGGTCTATTTTTCCCAGCCTGGATCTTCGACTGGGACTTCGGTATGAAGATGTCAAAATATGGGTGGATAACTGGGCCACGGATTCTACCCATATTTCGGGTCGTGATCCACGGATCAGTCGTAACTGGAATCAACTGATTCCCAAATCCTTTGTTACCTGGAAAATGGATGATCTGGCACCCTGGCTGCGGGAAACATCCCTGTCCGCCGGGGTTAGCAGAATATGGCATGCTCCGGACTATCACGGAGACTATAATCCCCAGGGGAGACCGGCTGGCGCCTGGCTGGATCCCGAGCACGGCATCGGCTATGACCTGGTTCTTATCCGCCGGTTGTGGAGGGATATCAGTTTAAAGGCCAACTATTCTTTTTATGAAATTGAGGATTACATTGCCACCAACAGCTCATTCGATAAATACGGGCACTCTAGATACGGGGAACTGGCCTACTCGGATTACAAGATCAACCTGGATGAAATGGAGCGTGAGGGACTTGAGTTGGAACTGGGCGGCCATCTCACTGATAAGCTTTCTTTTTTCCTGACCTATGCCTGGCAGGATTTTGAAAACCAGGGAGACGAGCCGGCCGGGGAAGTGGCTCAGGACGAACAGGCTGAAAACCGGTTAACAGCCGGCCTGCGATACGCATTGTTTGAAAACACAACCCTGATGCTTGACTACTATTACCAGGATGATGAAATTATCGAGGTGTCCGAAGAAATAGCGGAGGATGTATGGGATTTTTACCAGATCGAAAACCCCTCCTATGATGTCTTTGACCTGGGAGTGCAGCATACCCTGGTTAGAAACAAAGGATACATCAAGGACGTGGTTTTAAGTGTATATATCAAAAACCTGTTCGACGAAAACTACCGGGAGACCAGCGCCTATCCGGCAACAGATCGAACTTACGGCGCTTCGCTGTCCATGCGGTTTTAATTTAAATGTCTTAATGATATTTCAACCCGTGTCCGGAATCAAAAAACATTGGAAACCGGAAAGGAGATTCGATTGAAGATATTTTTAAACTTTAGACATATTATCATTATGATGCTTACGGTTGTATTTGCCATAGCCGTTACAGGACCTGTAGCCCGTTCGGCATCACAACCATCTCAACTCTATTTGGTTAGTGTAGGCAATGGCGATCCGGACAATATTACCCTGCGCGCCATTAACACGATCAAAGATTCGGATATTATTTTCTGTCATTCGCGTATCCGCGATAAATTTCCTGAACTGTTGAAAAGAAAAGAAGTTCATGATCCGGGATTTGGCATATTTGCGGTATACGGTAAGGACCCGGAAGCGGCAAAAAAAAGCAAGCGCTTTAATTATGAAGAAAAAATAAGTCAGATGAAAAAAATCTCTCAAATTATCAGAAATGCGGTAAAGGCGGGTAAAACTGTTTCTGTTCTCGACAGCGGTGATCCCACCATTTACGGGCCGAATATGTGGTACGTGGAGGCATTTGAAGATTTAAATCCGGATATTATACCAGGCGTAAGCTGCTTTAATTCGTCAAACGCAGCGCTTCGTAAAGGGATCACTTCAGGTGTTAAAGCCCATTCGGTAATTTTAACTGCTGATTTTGGTCGGGAACACTATAACAGGCCTGACAGCATTGCCGAACTGGCCCGGCATCAGGCAACTATGGCTTTTTTTACTATGTTCACGGAATTACCGGCAGTTGTGGATCAATTAAAAACTCATTATCCGGGAGATACACCCATCGCCATTGTTTTGTATGCGGGTTACCGGGATAAGGAAGAAGTAATTCTTGCAACTCTGGATACGATCATAGATACGGTGAAAGAAAAGAAATTACCCTTTGAACATATGATATATGTCGGTGACTTTTTAACGAACCGCTACAAGAAGGAGAAATGAATCTTTTTCAGATAAAAACCACGTGCAATATCAGGCTTGTATTTTTTAACTTTTAAACGATCAAAAGAGGGAAAAAATGATGAAAAAAATGATGATGTTTATGGCTTCGGTAATCATTGCAACTTTTGCAGCCTCTCATGTCAGCGCCCACATGTTATGGCTCAATGCAAATAAATATGCTCCCAAAACGGGTGAAACAGTTTATATTGAAATCGGTTTCGGACACCAGTATCCGCGTGAGGAACTCGTAAAGCCGGGTCGTATGGAAGCGGTTTATGCCATTGCACCTGATGGGGAAAAAATTGATTTAGAAAAGGTTTTCCCCTCTTTTTATAAGTTTACGCCGAAAAGTAAGGGGACATACCTGATAATGGGTGCTTTCAAATCGGGTTTTGTTTCAAAGACTACCGATGGCCGGAAAATGGGGAATAAAAAAACATTGGAAAACGTGGTTTCGTGCTTTGCATTTCGAATGACAGCATCTGCGCTGATTAATTGCGGAGGATCAGGCGGGGACACGGAAATCCAAAGTGATGAGGATTTGCAAATAGTGGCTATGAAAAATCCGGAAGACCTGAAACCCGGTGACTCGCTTCCGGTAAAGGTATTATTTAAAAATGAACCCCTGGCGGATGCCGAAATCAAGGCAACCTGTCAACTTTGTGAAACCGGTAAAGACAGCCACTGGGTTCACGAAACAAAGAGCGACTCAAAAGGTATGGCAAATATCAGGTTATCAACCGGCGGTCCCTGGGTTTTTTTTGTATCTCATAAAATTCCTTATTCCGACCCGGAAATTTGTGACGATCAATCTTATCGGACTTCGTTAACCCTGGGGCTATAGATGTCAGGTGGGGTGATGAAAATACCTCGCAATTGGCCTGAAAATTTAGCTATATTTTTATTCCATTTGAAGGTTTCAGGTTCAGCATGGGTGGCACGGGCCAAGGCGTTAGCCTTGCCCGTGGGTGCCCGGCAAATACAATTTTTCACGGGCAAGCTTCGCTTCGCCCGTGGCACCCTATACCTGGGGTGATCAAAATTTACAATTTTTGGAACTTCAAACGAAGCATGAATTTGTTCCTTTTACTCGATGTTCAAGTTTTTATCGCAGAACTGCTTGAGACGTTTGTTATTCCGGGCGCAGCAAAGTGGAGACCCGGAATCCATGAGGATCGAAGAAGCTCATGGATTCCAGTTTTCACAGGAATGACGGAAAAAACTTGAACATCGAGTTTTATGAATATGGATTTTGGATTGCAGAACCCGTAGAGCAGATTAAGCGAAGTGTGTTCGCCTATTATTCTGGTTTTTTTCCAAAAATTTATGAATAAAATTAGTTCATCAGGGTCAATTATGATAAAGGACAATAGATACGTAACAGTTGCAAAAGTACGGCTGTGAATTTATTGGAAGTTTACATAAAATGATATGGTTAAGGAGGCATATCCATGAAACGAATCTTTTTAATTTTTTTGATCTTTCTTTTTGTTGCGCCCCTAGTTTATGCTCAACAAGAAGGCGTTGCCATTCAACGGGTTATCACCAATACACGCTCAGAACTCGGCCAGTTGGCAAGTTCCGGCAAGGCAAGAGAGATCTCGGATTTAATGGAAAAATTCGATACCCAGTACACCACCTGGAACAACTCGTGCGGTCAGCAAAGTTTCAACCCGGATCAGATCAGCGACGCTTGCAAAAACATGGCCGAACAGATGCGCGAAACAGGCATTGCTCTGTACGGAAAATTGTCGGAATACCTGCCCGATGTAGCCGCCAGATACGAACAGGGGGCCAGATCCGCTCAGTACATTGTTCAAAAAAAAGCGATCGGTCAAACCCCTGCGGAGCTTTATGAGAAAACAAAAAATGGTATTCAGATGGATGCAGTTATGGTTTCGGGCGGTGGGCAACAAGGCGGGGCAATGCCGTTTAATGTAACCGAAGACTACCCCGACCAGACAGACGAATTGTTCAGCACGCTGGAAAAGCTGGTGCCGGATTATGGTCACGAAGTACCCGAAGCCATCAGGGCCGGCAACACCCAGATCAACATGACCAAAAAGGCCAGGAAAGCACGATATCTGGCTGCGCAATTTGAAAAAGCCCAATTCGCCCTGGCAGCCCAGCGGGATTACGGAGAAATTATTCTAAAGATGACCGAGGCCGTAGAAGCCATGCCCAATGTGCTGGGTATTCAGTATACCGGAACACGTCTATCGGCCCGGCCAAACCGGAAAGTGCTGGATTACTATCGCAGACCTCCCCAAAAAACAGACGGTCCTGATCCGAATCAGGGCCCGGTAAAGGATGGCGGCGGGTTTAAACCCCGGTCATAATTTTGATGGTAACTTTTGGCTCAGATACGTGTCACCAACACTGAAAAGTATTAGGTGTCAGGTTTCAGATAATACCTAAACTGACAAATCATATAGTAAAATAACGCTTCCAAAATTTTTAAGACTCACTTTAGGTAATAAGATAAAACAACAGGTTTACAGCATCTACCGAAAATGTTGATACCCAAATTCAAGATACATATATAAACAAGGATATTTTGGGTATCAGGTATGACGGTATCTGCTATAGTAGAAAGGAGCTTATCATGACTCGGAAAATGATGTTTACCCTGGCCGGAATTATGATAATCGGCCTGATGGTTTCCGGATGTCCAATGCATAAAAAGAATCAATCAACGGTTATTGCCTTGACTCAGGTGAGTCAGATTGGGTCATTTCGTCCGGAAATTGCTTGTGGCCAGGCATTGGAAGTAATCAATAATAATCCTTACTCACAGGATTTTTTTGAAACTGTTTTTGCCAGGATTGTCCATCAATGCAAGAGCAGCAAATCACCCAATAATGCGGACATCATTTGGGATTATTTTATAAAGCCTCTCAGGCAGTCCGGAAAGGTGCCCGAAGACCTGGCGGTGACCACATGGAACTATTATTTTTCCAATTATTTCGCAAGTCTTCCGGATACGGGCACTATTGAAAATTATTGCTACAAACTGGCAGAGATCAAAAAGAACATGGAAAAGGAATACCGGATGAAAAATGAAGGATTTGAAGTAACAGAGCAGGGCAGCCCGGATTCTCTTTTTTTAAACGCCATGTATGTTTATAACACCATGTGGGCTGCCTGCAATCCAATGGAATAATAGATATTCCGGGAGCCGGATATGCGAATATTTATCAAAATAATAGGGTCACTCATGGTTGCCGGCGGCATTTGTATGGGGCTGTGGTATGCGGGTCTTTTGCAATTCAATTATCGGCCGGATAAAGAAGCTATCTCCAACAACGCAAACCAGGAAACATATACGGCAGCATCTGGTCAACCGGATACGTTGCCAAAACAACAGTCTGATCATCCGATGCAACCCGGATCAAAGTTATCAGCATCATTGACAACGCCTGCCGAAAATATTTCTGCGTTGAAACAAAGCGAATCCGATTCAGTTGCTGCTGCGACAACTGAAAATGCCGGTTCTTTGCCTGGTAAAACCGATATCCCGGAAGCGTTGAAAACCAGTATTTCCAGTGATTTACCGGTCATTGAAAAACAGGTTTCTGATGATGTGCCTGCTAAAGATGCTTATGTTTCCATAGATGATATGGTTTATGAACATGCTTTGGCCTATCTGCAATTTTTGGCAAAAGACCCAGCCGGTCATACGGAATATCGATTGTCTCAATTTTTGAAAACCGAGTTTGATTTATCCGATAAACAAGTTGATCTGATGCTGCAGACAGCATTTTGGAAAAATTTTCTGGTGTTTCAGAAAAAATGGGATTCCGGCGAAACCGAGGCGATGCAAAAAGCCTTTGATAGAGAACTGGCCTTAAAAAAAGCCGGTTTCGAAGCCTGTGGTATCCATCTGATGAAAGCCGAAATTAATGCTGCCCGGACCCAACTGGCGTTGCTCATGAAACAACTTGAGCAATCACCTGAAAAACAGGCTGCATCGACGGGGGAATCGCCATGAAATCGATTCTGAGCGTGGTTTTGCTGTCCCTGATATGGACGGCTCTGTTGCTGGTGCTGGGTGTTTTTGCCGGGTGGATTACCATAACGGCCTCGGCTCCCTGGCTGCTCAATCCGGCTGCATTCATGTATCGTCATTTGCGGTTGTCCATTGTCGCCTTTGGTGTGCTGTTCATTCTTTACGGATGGCTGCTTTTCCGGATGCGCTACCTGCTGGATCAGCCGGATACGGAACTTGCGCAGCTCAGTTTTTATGACCGCCTGCTCAATACCACCATTTCCACCTTTTTCGGTGTGGGGGTCATCTGGACCGCCATTGGCATGGAAACGGCTTTGATGCAAGCACTGGAGGGCATGGATACTCAGGGCGGCAGTATGATGGAAACCGGTGCTTACGGTCTCCTGGAACGGCTGGTGAACGGTGGCCTTCTGCTGGCTTTGAGCACAACGGTTTTCGGCGGATTTTGCGGATATCTTCTCCGGCTGCTAAAAATCGTTTTGCTGGGGGCCAAATGGGACCGGTTTATTTTAAAGGAAAGTGGTAATGGATAGGTTCGGTATACTCAACAGCAGCACACAAAGCGATGAGCAAGTCCTTGAAACTGATATCATGCGTTTTTTGGCGATTATCGGTATTGTCTTCTGGATTATTTTTTCAGTTATCAAAAGTATTCCGTTTCAGGGAGAAACAACCGCTTTGGGCACCACTATCCAGACGCAACCCAAGCGGTTATCACCACCTGCATTACCTGAAATTCCGATGAGTACGCCCGATACTTCCAAGCCATCCGCTGTTGTCTCCAAACCGAACATGCGGTCCGAAATCCCGGTAACGCCGGAAGTTAAGCAACAACCCGAACCGCTACAAAAAGAAAAAATGCGGCCTGAATTTAAACCCCAAGTTCAATCTCCGGATCAGTCGTCTCAAAAGGATCAACCCAAGGCTAAAGAACCAGAAAAAAAGCCGAAAAGAAGGGTGACTTCCGGTATGCGTGGGATCCGGCTCGAATTTGAAAACCTGGAAGCTATCATGAACCTGATTCGTAAAAATCGACTGGCGGTTTATGGACGGGCAAAAGCCACCGGGTTTGACCTGATTTTTCTGGGCATACCCATGGGCGATGCCATTCGCTTTAAAACCGCCCGAAAAATCCCCCGTGAGATGTGGGAAATCAAGGAGGGGCCCGCCAGGCGATATTTCGTTGACCTGATGGAAAACAGCTTTCCATCCATACGGACATTTCCGGAAAAAAACATACAGGTGGCTTTTTTGGATGAAACACTTGATCAGCAGGTTCTTCAAAAATTGACCCGTCTCCGGGAAAATAATCAAAACGGGATTTTATCCGTTACGGCAAATGGCGATCTGATCTTTAACGATCAAGGGCTATTGGACTCGCCTTAATGCCGGCAGCCGGGGTAATGAAAATGATTAAGAATGCATCTTCCTATGTATTCACGGGCAAGGCTAACGCCTTGGCCCGTGGCACCCCGTTACCACTGAGGTGATGAAAATTATTTCGAAATTGGCCTGAAAATTCAGGCATTTTTCATATCTCCACAAAAGTAGTTTACGCTTTTTGGATGGAACTTTTGATAAACGAGGATTGGCTTCAGAAAGTGCAAAGTACTTGTGAAGAATGCCAAAATTCATCTAAATTTTTGTTCCGTTGAAAGGTTTCAGCATGGGTACCACGGGCCAAGGCGTTAGCCTTGCCCGTGTGTGCCCGACAGATAGAAGCTCTGCACGGACAAGCTTCGCTTCGGCCGTGGCACCCTATAATCTAAATTTAAGTGTTAAAAATTTTAAATCATGGAGTAAAACTGCTATGAAAACTCAAAGCAATTTTGGGATAATTTTTATCACCCCAGGCACTATGTATTCACGGGCAAGGCTAACGCCTTGGCCCGTGGCACCCTATTACCACTATTTTGAATTACATCAGCAATAATAATGCCGGCTTAGATATACTAAAAAATTTTGGCAAAAAAGGAGTCACGTCATGATAAATCAGCATCAAACTCATCGGAGCTTTTGTTGCCATTTCATAGGTCTTAGCATGATACTATTTGTTATGATATTGCCTGCGTTTGCAGCCAATGTTCCGGATGTTGACATTCAAAATGATCTGGAACGAATTTTTGCCCAAGAGTTATCGGTTAAGGGCTATCCTTTTCAACACCTCATGCAGAAAGCCGCTGATCGTTACCAATTGCCACTTCCGTATGTGCTGGCAGTAGCCCGTGGTGAATCGTTTTTTGATCCGAATGCCAAAAGCTCAAAGGGGGCTATCGGCATTATGCAGGTGATGCCCTCAACAGCAAAAGGGGAGTATAATATTTCAAAGCAGGACTTACTGGATCCGGCAATCAATATCGATGTAGGGGTGCACTATCTGGCCGATCAGTATAAGCGTTTCAAGGATCCCTATCTGGCACTGGCCGCCTACTACTGCGGATGCGGCGGTATCGATTTAGACAACGGAACCGTTCGGGAGGATTGCAATGAGTACGTACGATACATTCACCAGCATTTAAGCACCATTATCGCTCAGGCGGAAGGTAAAATTCCTGTCCCCCGGGGCAAATTGCAAAAATTGCTGATCACCCGTTTTGATAATTATCTGGATGCCCGTCATTTTCTTGAATTTGTCAATCCCCAGTTGAAAAATCTGAAGCTTGACATATTTCGTACTGAAGTACAGATGAGAGATCACTTACGATTTCAATACCAAATCATTGCGGCCCATGGTGATGAGATCAGCCGGGAAGCAATATGCAAACAGATCGAGGATGTTACGGGATTTTCGATGTGCAAAATGAAAAATAAATTATAAAAACAGAACATCTTATCAAAAATTTCGAAAGGGAGATGCTCCCATGAAACAATCGGTTAAATATTTATTTATTTGTTTCGGTATAATAATTCTAAACGTCGGCTGTGCCACCACAAACAAAAATACACGGGAAAACAGGATGCCCGGATGGGTGAAATTACCCCAAATGGTTTCGGAGAGCTTTTCCTATCATATTACAGACCCACAGGTCCGAAAGGTGTTGATGAGTATCGAAACCAAATCACTGGGACCGTCCAATCGTTTGGAAATCAAGCTGTTGCAGCAGTTAGCTTCAATTGATAACCCGGATGCCATGGGAAATGCATTTGATCAGGTCTGGGAAACCGAAAAGTCACTGCGGGAAATTTTTCAGCAAAACGATCCCCCGGCTGCCTTTATCCCTTCCCTGGCATTGTCCTATTTTATGCTAACCTATGATGATACTTACGATTGGCGCGACCAGACAGCCGAAACGCTTTATAATCGCACGCTTCAGGAAATAAAACCCAACCGGCTCAGTGGTTATCCACTGCATTACTATATCCTGGCACTTTTAAACAATGGAAATTTTGATACGGCATGGCTGTTTTTGAACCAGTTGAAAAAAATAACAACGCCGACCATTTATTTGAAAGACTTGAATATTGCCCTGGACTACGGCATGAAAAACAATGACGTTCATTTTATCACCCAAATTATTCATCAAATGATTACCCATTGCCGGGAAAATGATTTAATACTGCCTGAAAAAAACATCACGGTAGCTCTGGAAAAATTGAAAACATCCGGCGGTTTAAAACCGGTGGCTGAAGGCTTGTGCCATTATTTCGATCCCGAAACGTTAAAAGAATATGCTTTTTATCAGTACATTGCGCCTTTTGAGAAAATCGAGACACAGTTTCAGAGCCAAAAACTGCAACAACAGACGGCAACCAGCAAGCCTGAAAAACCGGAAACCCAAAAACCATTTTCTAAACCGGCTGTAATTGAAAAACCGTTGGTTACCCCAAAGACGCCGCCAAAATCTGAAATCTCAAAAATTAAATTGAGGGAAGATGCAGTGCATATTCGTGTGCAGACAATTTCCGCCAATAATAAGGCGAATTATGTTGATCCGGAACTGGGCGACATGGGTGTTCAACTTAAGGAATCTTTACAGATGTCTCAGGTTTATCTGAAAAACGAAAGTGCGTTTCTTCTGATACCCGGACGGCAGGAGACACTGACGATTGACAATTATCACGATGTCATTGTTTTATTAAAAACCGTTTCCGCCGGCAATGCCTGCATTGATGTTACCATCCGAAAAGGCGCTGAAGAAATTTATAACACCGTAATCAATTCGGTGGATAATGGGGAAACAATTATCGGCGGTCCGAAAATTGATGATGATAGCTTGATATTGCGCATTACTACGTGGTTGAAAATATAATAAAAGGTTTCAGCTATGGTGATGAAAATTATCCCAAAATTGCTTTGAGTTTTCATAGCCGTTTTATTCCAGGATTTAAAATTTTTAACACATAAGTTTAGATGATAGGGTGCCACGGGCGAAGCGAAGCTTGCCCGTGTAGAGCTTCTATCTGTAGGGCACACACGGGCAAGGCCAACGCCTTAGCCCGTGGCACCCATATTGAAACCTGAAAACTTTCTTCGGAACAAAAATTCGGATGAATTTATAGGCTAATTTCAAAACAATTTTCATCACCATAGGCGGCACCTTTATTATTTAATGCCCTATTTATCTGAAAGGTCTCTTTCTATCTTTTGAATAATCGCATATTCTTCGGCTGCCGCTTTGGCAAATTCCTTATCTAACTCAATGACCCGAATAAACTGTTTCCTGGCATCATCAAAGCAAAACGAAAATTTGTAGGCAAGCCCCATGTAAAAAAAAGGCTCCGGTGCTTCAGGATCTATGAGAACAGCCTTGTGAAATTGCTCTTCGATCTTTTTCAGCCAGTGTTGACTGATCTCCTCTCTTCCCATGAGATATAATCGCATAAAACCGATATGGATCATAAGATGTTGTTCATCATTTCTGGCATATAAACCGGCGGCAGACATCTTTTTCATCGCCGTATCATAGACGGATTTAAACCCGTAAACCAATCCAAGTCCCACGTATGCCGGCGCATATTGGGGGTCAAGTTCCAAAGCCCGCGAAAATTCTGCTAATGGTGCTTCAACTTTGCCTGCCTCCAACAATTTCATTCCATTTAAAACATGACGGGAAGCTGTATCCAATTTGACATCAGCGGCACGTCTTAAATCACTACAACCAATTAAAATCACAACCAAAAATATATACCACAACCATCGAATCTGTTCTCTCATTTTTTTCCTCAATATTGCTGAAATCGTTCCATCTGAGAAGATTAAAATGATACGTTAAGCCAATGGCCTCGGCCCTTAATCCAGCACAATCATCACCCGACATTTTCTCATAAAAGCAAGATTATCCGAAGAACTCCATATTTTGGAAGCATCTGCATTTGAAATGATAATATCGGTAAGTGCCGGTCCGTTGGTCCTGAGTCCTTTGACCCTTAAGGGGTTATCGGCGACGCGTTCATTTTGTAACGCCGATTGAAGGTTACGACTATAACCACACATGCCATCCTGTACTGCAAATTCGCGGCTGACATAAGCTGTGCCGTATACCTCCCGGCCTCTTTCATCCAGAACCATAGGGGCCATTGTCGGCACTGCATCCAATCCAATGGCATTTACCACCAGTCCTGTATACTTATTCTTACCGTTTTTCATATTCACGTCAGATTCCTGAGAACACAATACGGTTGCTTTTTTTTCCATAATCGGTTTGATGGAATCAAGCTGGGTAATCTCATCAGGTAGAATCATCTGAGCAAAACCACCATATAACGGCATTTCAATAGTGACCTCAACCGTACCATCCGACAAATATTCTTGTTTTACGACCTCTGCCTCATTAACCATGGCTTTTAACTTAACAGTTAACTTTGTATTGGAAAATGCAAGTTCTTCAACTGATCCCGTTGCAGTCACCCGAACCTGATAAATTATTGTTAACAAGTTTTCCCTGGCGGTTTTTGTCGCTTTTTTCTGTGCTAACCGCCGCGCATCATCTTCACTATAATTATGTATAGGGAGTGATCCCACGCCTTTTGACTGAATGATCCATCTTGTCCAGTTAATACTTCCCACATCAAAGTGTTGTATATACTCATGAGATTCGTTGCCTGATGAAGGCACACAAAAAAGCAGTGAAATTATCCATGCTATTATCCATGATCGTTTCATGGAACCTCCGGTTGTATATGGTTGTTGATTCCCTTTATGTACAAAAAACAATAATTTTGGTTGCCAGTTTCGCTGCTGTATATTCCGAAGAGTAAAACCCTTTTATTTTAATCAACTCGGTAATATCGGCAGCCATAACGCTTTTGTTTTGTCCTACTTTTGCAATGAGCCTGACGACCTGACGATAGGTTAAACCACCGGGTTCCGGGGTACCGGTTCCAGGTATAACAGATGGATCCAGACCGTCTAAATCCAAAGTGATATAGACATTAGCAGGAAGTTCTTCCAATACCTGTTCCATCCATTTATCATTGAATGAATCGAGGGTATGAGCATAAAATACCTTATAGTTTCTTTTTTGGATCAACGCTGCTTCTTCAGGAGAAAATGAACGGATTCCCACCTGAACAATCGGAACATTAACATCGTCAACCAGGCGCCGCATAACACAGGCATGATTGTATTTGCTGCCGTTCCATTGATCTCTCAAATCCGCATGGGCGTCAATTTGTAATACACCCATATTCGGCCATATTGCTTTGGCCGCCATTACCGGCCCTATGGTAATCGCATGGTCCCCTCCCAAACATAGGAGAAATTTACCGGCTTTTAGTACCTTCTGTGCGGCATCTCTCATTTGTGTTACAGCAATTTCCGGAGTTGTTGAGGGATACATAGGTGTGTGCGTATGAATCATCCGATTTGTCCAGTCGATCAGGGTTTCTTCATCCAGCCTTTCCAACTGGCACGAGGCGTTAAGTATATGAATCGGCCCCTCCCGACTTCCTGCACCGTATGAAGGATTTTGTTCATAACAAAAAGGAAGAACAACAATATGAGAATCTTCGAAAGATGGATGGATAACCTCATCTCCTCCGAAATGAATATAATTTTCGTTTCGGACCATGTTTTTGTTTTTCTACATCCGGCAAAAAAGATTTTTTCTTTAAAAAATAGTTTATTATTTTAGTGCCCGAACGAAAACTATGATTTTTCGTTAAGATCAAGGAAGACAAAAATTTTAACCACAGACATACATTGAGTATTTCGAGGATTAAAATTTGAGTCTGACACAGATATTGGCGAAAAAGACAGTTTTCGTTCAGGCGCTATTTTACAAAAATAGCCGCCGCCAGCACCGTGGTCCAAAGATTTCCCTCAGGGCCCAGGGCAGCCTGGCTTGTGTGCCAGGATTCTACAATTTTACCGGACATCTTATAAATATCCCGCCGTTCATCGTAATCTTTATCCGGATCAAAATCAATTCCCAATGTATTAGCAAGCATTGAAGCGGCCAGATCTTCCGCATATTCACCCGCTTCCTTTTCAGTTTGCCCGAATGCATGATGTTCGGAAAGATATCCGTATTTTCCGCTCTCTGCCGGAAGCGCCAGTCCAATGCTGGCAACAATTCTTCTGCCCGGCTCATTGTTTTGCTGACGGGCCATTACACAATGTGTGATTTCTCCGGGCTCCAGCTTCGGCAATCCTGTTTCTATATCCGTGACTCTACAGTGGGGAGGAAAAATCGATGAAACCATCACCAAGTTAAGATGAGCGATTTTGGCATCACGTAATGCATTTTCAAAAGACGCCAGTTTTTCTTTATGAACACCAACCCCTTTTGTAAAAAACATATACCTGGGTACATACATAATCACTTCCTCCTGTTTTGCATTTTTAAATATCTATAAACGGAGGAATATATATGATGAACGGCATTCGTTACAACAATAATATTTCATCCCCTTAAAATAAAATTTATTATCCTTCATTTTCATATAATCTATAGTAATCAATTACCTTTTGCACATACCTTTGGGTTTCCGAATATGGTGGAATGCTTCCGTATCGATCTACGGCGGAGGGGCCTGCATTGTATGCCGCAAGAGATAGCAATATATCGCCGTTATATCGCTGGAGCATATTTTTTAGATACCGGGCACCCCCCATTATATTTTGCAATGGATCAAAAGGGTCATTGATAGACAATAAATTGAAATTTTGCGGCATGATCTGCATTAAACCGATTGCGCCTTTTTTGGATATGGCATCACAATTAAAATTCGATTCAACCTTGATAATCGCTTTGATCAAATTGCAGGAAAGATTATAGTGAGTAGACGCCTGAATAATATATTCATTGATTTTTTCAATATTAAAATAAGTTGAATCCGTACTTCCGATTTCTTCCAGGTACGGTTTATAATTTAAAGGCTTTCCTGCGGTTGCAACGGGTGTATTGGTAAAATGAACCACCCCGTCTTTGTCTACATATCTGAATATTTCCGCTCCCCCTGTTATGGGACTGCAAAAACTTAAAAAACATATCAGCAAAAAATAGTTTTTTGCGCTCAATACATTCATCCTTGAAATAATCATTAAAACATCTGAAGCTGAACCTGACTATTTTGGGTCTTGTTTTTTACATTCATTTTCTCGTAAAATCTCAGACATTGTTCGATTTGACCTACGAAAGGAGACAACTTTCTGTTTACAATTTTTCCATATATCTGTCGTCTGTGAGACCAGGTTAAAAAAAGATACTCCATGGCCCGGGTCATGGCTACATAAAAAAGGCGGCGTTCCTCATCTATATCCTGGCAAATACCGGCATCATGGTTATATGGAATCAACTCATCTTCGCAACCCGCTATAAATACTACCGGAAACTCTAATCCCTTAGACGCATGCATTGTCATCAATGCAACTCTTTCGGCTTTTGGGATATAAACATCAGGATCGGTCTGTAATGCTGCCATAGACAAAAATTTACAAATATTCTGACCAAACTCCATGGAAAAATCAAGAATTTTATTCAACGCTTTTTGGGAGGAATCATTGGTATTTTCCAGAGATCTGCTGATATAATGGTCAACCAGTATTTCTAATTTTTTACGGACAGTCACAGCATCTTTGCACTTTTCTTTCATCCGTTGTATATCGGCCATGGTAAAGGTGACCAACTTCTTCCGGTCTGGTAAGGTCGCCATATTTTCGACTATTCGTAGCATTGAAATGACTTCAACGACACTTTTCGTGCTAAAAACATGTTTTTTGGCCACCAGTTGATAAGGAATTCCTCGTCGCCTGAAAGCATCCGCTAACACTTCTCCTTGTTTTCGTGTTCTGAAAAGAACAGCAAAATCAGAAAAACCTTTATCCCGATGTTCATTGCTAACCTGAATTCTTCCGGAATCGATACTATAAAAATCTGCTCCGCCCATAAGTTTTTCCACCTGCCGGGCGATAGTTTCCGCTTCGGCTTTTTCAGAGATGGTTTCAATGATCCTGACAGTTGATATACTTTTTATGGTAGAAAAAAGTTGTTCAGATGAAAATTCTGATCTTGATTTTTCAATAACCTGGTAAGATGCCTTTAAAATCGTTTGGGAAGACCGGTAGTTTCTTTTAAGACGGATAATTTCGGCATCCGGATAATCATTCAGCAATTGTTGAAAATACATAATATCCGAACCTCTGAATCCATATATTGCCTGGTCGGGATCACCAATAACGCAAAGCTTAGAACTTTCATCAGCTAGTAAATTCTTTGTCTCACCCGGTACCATTGCCTTGATAAACCGGTACTGGGCCTTATTCAAATCCTGATATTCATCCACAAAAATATACTGAAATTGATCCTGATACGTTTTCAAAAAAGCAGAATCGGACTCAAAGCGCTTAACCACGTTGGTGATCAAGTCTTCAAAATCCCAAAGTTTTTCGGATGCTAACCGTTTCTGATAAACATCAAAAACGGTTTTAATGACATCTCCGGTAAATTGGGCGGGGAACTCAATATTTTGTTTTGCCGCTACAATTTTATCCAATATGACCTGCGGTTTCTCTTTAATATGAATTCCCTCGGACAACAAGCCGTTGATCGCTTCCTGAACATAAAATATCCGATCCTCATCATTTAAAACCGAAAAACCTTCATATTCGGGTAATTTTTGTAACATATGGATACAAACCGAATGAAAGGTTCCTACAAACGGCAGTTGTTTTACATTATTTCCCAATAAACGGGTAAGGCGATCTTTCATTTCAGAGGCGGCTTTATTTGTAAACGTTACCGCCAGGATTTTTTCCGGTATCACCTGTTTTTCCCGGATCAAATGGACAATTTTGTACGTTAAGGTTCTTGTTTTTCCGGTTCCGGGTCCGGCTACAATCAAAAGAACCCTTCCCAAATGATAAACGGCATGACGCTGCTCTTCATTAAGGCATTCGGTTTTTCTGTTTTCGGAATCTTTCCCGGTATGTTTTTTCATGGGTTTTGCCGGAGACGTTTTTGGGAGGAATATTTCCGGTTCATCTGTTTTTCGTGTTACGCGGTTTTCTTTTTGAACAAAGATATCATCCTGGGAGAATACAAAAAGAGATTTTTGGGCAGTGAGTATCTCGCGTTCCCCGTCTTTAAAAATTTTTACTTTTCCGTATTCTCCGTCATAACCAGGATGTATAAAAACTTTGTTTTCCCGCATACGCTCTACTGCTACTTTTAACAGCGGAACATTGATGTTATCCAAAGCTTCAGACGGTATCTGATATAAAACTTTAAGTTCGGGTCCGCCTTTGGAAATAACGACGTGATATGCCTCTTCAACTTTTTTGCTTTTTGGTCCGACCCGGAAGATTTCTGAAAGGATATCAACAAGCGGAACAATACTGATATAGGTATTTGAATATTTCGGTTTGATACCCTCACAACGGTCAGACAACGCATTGATCCGGTAAAGCACGCCGAGTGTCAAAGGTTTTCCGCACACCGGGCAAATGCCATTATTAAGACAGGTTTGTTCGGGATTAAAACAGATGCCGCATTTACGATGTCCGTCATAATGATATTTACCTTCTTGGGGATAAAATTCAAGGGTTCCTATAAACTTTTCAGGATCACCCGTCTTCATGGCATCAATGATGGAAAAATAATCTAAACCTGTATTGAACAAGTTAGCTTCTCTTCCCAAATTTGCCGGTGAATGGGCATCGGAATTGGAGACCAGCGTTAAATTATCGAGACTTGATATTCTCCAGTTCATCGCAGGATCGGATGACAGACCGGTTTCAACAGCGGTTATATAAGATGTCAAATCTTCAAAACACTCCCGGATAGAATCAAAACCTGATTTGGAACCTAATACAGAAAACCAGGGTGTCCAGATATGGGCAGGGATGAAAAAACCATGCTCAGATGTATCCAGCATTATTTCCAGTAAATCTCTTGAGTCTAATCCCAATATGGGTCTTCCATCTGAGGCAATGTTTCCGATAGCTGAAAGTTTCGCAGAAAAATCAGAAACCGCTTTTAAATCAGGAAAAAAAATCAGGTTATGAACCTTACGGGTTTTTCCGTTTTTTTTATAAATATTGCTGATTTCAGTTGTCAAAATAAACCGGACATCGTTTCTGCATACGCTGGGTACCAGTTTATCACATGATTTTGCTATATCCGGTTTTAAGCGAAACAGCCCTTGTTCTGCCGGAACCAGTTTTTCCCGAATTTCCTCAAACCATTCGGGATGCGTAAAATCACCCGTTCCCACAACGGTGATACCTTTTTTCTGAGCTGATATATAAAGATTTTCTAGGTCCAGATTTTTGGCAGTTGCCCGCGAAAATTTAGAATGAACATGAAAATCCCCAATAAATCTCATCACTTGTCCTTTATGGATATCCACTGTTAATAACAATGGGAAGTTGTTCAATTAACTCTTTAAATATTGTTGATAACATCATACTTATGAACAAGAATATATTGATTGTCAAAAAACTAAAAAAATAAATGATTCAATGGATATCTTATCAACATTCGCAAATGAAACCATAAATAGAAAAATCAAACAGTTAAAACAATGATAACGAAATAAACAATTTGTAGTATTAATATTGTTATATAAATATAAAATCATAACAACAGATGTTAAAAAAGAAATATATCGATCAAAACGGCAGCAAATCCACCCATTGATGACTCTATATCATTAGGCTTCGATTACTATCCCCTTCCTTAAACCTGAAAACCATTGGTCGTATAAAACCGGCGTAAGAAGATCGAACATGTAATGCTGCCGGGCATCCGGGCGGTATTTTTTGGAAATATCAGCGATATTCACCGTTTTTAATCGCTGGTTTACCTTTTTAAAGTGTGCCTTGGCGTATTCGGCCTTGGCCGGGGTGGATTCGTCCTGGTCGTCATCCGACTTGATTTCTACCACCCGGATCAGATATTCGATGCCCTCGTCCTGAAAATTTCTCAACGTCTCAATGTGGTTATTTTGTCCTTTGGTGATCAGTTTTAACAGGTAATTATCCAAATGTATTTTAATAAAAAAATCCGGGTTAAATCCCCGGCGTGTTCTGTCTTTACCGCCTCGCCAGAATTCGTAGTCTATGCTGTAAAATCCCTTGTCCGGGGATTTAATCCAGGCATCGATATAATCCGCGTGATCGATTAACTGAAAAACAAATTCCCTTTCCGGGGTATGCGACACTAAAACGATGTATTGCGGGTTTTTAAGTCTGGACGCGTTGACCACATAGGGGGATCGTTCATCGTTTTCCACCAATGATCGGATAATATCCGGATGTGCTGTAATAAAAGGATCTGCATCAAACATCGGAAGCATGAGTTGTTTACCTTGTTGTTGGGTGCCTCGCCATTCACTCAAAAATTCCAGAACTGTTTTGTTGTCATCAGAAAGTTCGGTTTCATAATCTTCACTCAAAAATGCGGTGGCATCTTTATCCAGTTCACTTAACCGCAGACTGTGTTTATCCATATCGCATGTTGCTGTGGGTATAAGGTTACCCTCAATATTTTCAAAAATCCGTTTTTTGGTTCCCGGCGGCAAAAACTGGTTAAAATAATTTTCGATTTGTTTTTTGTTTTCCAGGGAAAGCCGGTTGCCTGTTATATCAACCGTTTCCATGGCTTTTTGGATGACGGCCTTGATATCTTCCTCGGTCGGATACCGATCGGCAACGATCACCTCGCCAAAGTCAAGATGACCGGCCCGAAATAGTTCGGGATTTATCAGGGGCCTTGAGGAAATATACATGTCACTCTGGGTTACTGCGTCGACCAGTTCTTTGATATGATCGGCAAAACGGTCATGATTGGTCACGGTCAGACAGGGATATGTTTGATGAATATGAGCGCTGGGAATATTTCGGGGAATCCGCAACCCACGGCCCAGTACCTGGGATATGAGAAGCTTGGATTTAAACACCCGCTCTTCCATGGGCACAATCTGAAAAACATTGTCCACATCCCAACCTTCGGACAGCTTGTTGACGGCGAATATGTACTCTACAGAACCACCTGTTTTTTGGGGGTTAATTTCTTCAATATGTTCCAGTTGCTCCTTATATTCAGATTCTGAAATGCGGCTGACCACGCAGATCACCTTTTGTCGCATCTGGCCAGTAATTTCAGAATCCGTGCCGGTCGCGCCCTTATGCTTCTTTTCGTAATCAGCCAAAAATTTGATAAACGCTTCACTTCTGTCTTGAGCGTTTTTCTGGGTAGGGCAGATAAATATCGTGACCGGCTTGACCTGCCGTTTGCCTCTTAACCGGTAGGCGTATTTTTTCCGGTTATCCAGGTGGTTTTTCAGAACAATCTCAAACCGCTGATCAATTGTCAGGGGCTTATCGCCTTCATCGGTCCGGGTACGCACATTGTTGTTGATGTCCTTGATGTATTTCTGATTAATGGCATCTTTGATGGAATAGTTGTAGATGATATCGGCAAAATATTCATCCTTGTTATAAGGCGTGCCAGTAAAGCCGATATGCCGGGTAATCTTCTTGTTTCTTCTTAAAAACTGCATCCACAAGCGTTCTTCTTTTTCAGCAGTTCGCTTACCTTCGACCGTTTCATCCTTGTCCATGACCAATTGATTTTGTGAAAATTGTAAATGGGAATAGGCATGATGGATTTCATCGCCCAGCACCAGCACTTCGTCTGTGTTTTTAAACAGGGTATCGGTAATCGAGCCAAACGTGTAAACCGCGTTGATATTTTCAATAACGATGGAATCGTCTTCAATGGGATCGTTGTCGTTTAAGATGTTAATGGCTTTACCCCGATATTTCATTGGCAGCTCTTCCATCAGGCTTTTATCGGTCATCAGGTCTTTAAACTTTTCCCGAAGGCCCTGTTCGATAATAGTTGAAGCCGGCCCCAACACCAGAACCCGGCGGGTTAGTCCCATCACCAAAAAAAGATATGCCACGGCAAAAATCACGTAAGACTTGCCAGTGCCGGTAGCCATGTGCACAACGCCGGACAACCGGTCCGGTAAGGGTAAATGGTTTACCAACATTTTTTGACTGCTGAACCGCTGCTGAATCCGGGGCTTCACGTAATTATCTTTAGCTAAATCGACAATGGTTTTATAGGCACCACCCCAGAGATAGATCATGACCTGCTTAATGGCCTGCTTCTGGTATTCCCGCGTTCCGGTTAATTGGTCTACATAATCTTCAATCTCCGAAAAATTGAATTTGTTGTAGTTACACCGCCGGATATTGATGTCCAGGGTGTGTTCGGACAAGTTCATCTTTTTAACGACCGATTTTTTCTTTTTCTGTCTGGACATGAGCATTAATCTTTAAGAATAAAAGGGTTGCTTTCATTTCCGTGCTTGTCGATGGCAATTACTGCCACACTGTTGGTTAATCCGGAAATTTTGATTTCCTGGTTTTGGTTGATATCCCTGGCAAAGACTGTTTTTTACATATCAAAAATGTTGTTGTCATAATTTACATCTACCAGCAACATGGCCAGACCTTCCAGGCCGTTAAATTTTTCACCGTTTCGATTTAAAATACCGGTTTTAAATTTTGTAATCTTTAAGCCCTCCTTGATTTTTTTGACGGCAATCTCAACCTCATCGTTAAAATAAAAACCGGTAGCGTTGATCAGGTGATTGACATTCTCCTGGGAGTTGGGCTGTTCGGTAATCTGAAAATTGCGGGAGACCTCCTCTAAAACTTTATAGGGAAACTTTAGCAGCTTAAAGTGAACTTCCTTGCCGCTATCGTTTTTCAGGATGGTATCACCGATGACGGTACAGGTCTCCGGTGTGATAATGTAATAGTCACCTCTTAATTTACCGCCGGACTGAATCAGGATCTGTTTTAAATAATCTTCGTCGATGCGGATGTCTTTCAGGTATTCATCTTCCCAGACCGGGTATACCTCCACCGGGTGCCCGTCCTTTTCCCCGTAGATATTGACCAGTTTGTACTTGCCGTTGAGGTTTTTCGAGTCCCGGGGCAGTTGAAACAGGCCCAGCACAAAATTGATGTACGCATCCTTGTTTTCCCGCAGGTTTATGATACGGGAAAAGTCATAGGCCCCGCAGGAGACCACGCAAAACGGTTGAGGGCCTTTGCCGTATTTTTTATTGGCGCGAACATTTTTATTCAGGTCTTTTGATTCTCCAATGCGCAGGATGCGTTTTTGCATGGTGTAAATGGCATGCTTGCCGAAATCACAAACTATCCAGCGACGCCCCAGCTTTTCCGCCACTGCCGCCGTGGTGCCGGAACCGGCAAACACATCCATTACCAAGTCGCCGGGATTGGATGAGGCGCGAATGATACGTTCAAGAAGGGCTTCTGGTTTTTGGGTGGGGTAATCAACTCTTTCTTTCGCTTGTGAATTAATATAATTGATTTCCCAAACATCAGGGGCAATAGTTTTTGTTATATCAATTACAACTTTTCGAGCAAATTCATTAATATCAATTCTGCCTTCTTGTATTGCTGCATCAACTTTTTCTTTGTTATAAATAATTAGTTGGGGCTGCCTTTTCCCATTTATATATACAGAATTTCTATCCCAACCCTTTTCATGTTTCTTTCTTTGTCCTTCTGTCGGTTCAATATGTACTTTATTTAGATTATATTGATGTGTTTTTGAATACCAGAGAATTGAATCGTGCATATTTTGAAATGAATCGCTTGCAGCCGTCCATCTTCGGTAAAACCAAACTATATCATTTCGAAAATTATTTTTTCCGAATACTTCGTCTAAAATCACTTTTATATAATGGCTCATTTTATAATCCAGATGGACATAAATACTTCCGTCTTCCGCCAAGATATTTCTCAATAAAATCAGTCGCTCTCTTACGCCTTCGATAAACTCGGCTGCTACCACCTTGTCTGAATAACTCTTTTCATCCCCCGCCCCGCCAAAATCACTCTTGGTCGCAAACGGCGGATCAATATAAACCAGCTTGACCTTGCCTTTAACCTTGTCCTTGATCAGGGGGTCCTGGTTCTGAAAGCAGGTTTTTAAGAACTGAAGGTTATCGCCCTGAACGATCAGGTTCACCCAGTCGGTCTTTGATTTGTTCAGAAAGTCCAGGAGTTCGAGCTGGGTATGGCCGGAGAGGCTCCCCTCGTTGAAAAATCGCTCGGCCTGCAACGGCGAGCCGCTTTCCATGGCAAAAGTCTGGTTTAAAATAGCGGCATCACTGCGTTTGCCCGCATATTCCAGGGTAGCTATTTTGGCTTTATCCAGGATAGCCACATCATATTTCTCCGCCACATGGGGAAAAAGCTTGGGCATCAGCTCCGGGGGCGGTTCGGTGCTTTCGTTGATGGCTTCCATAATCTGCTGTTTTTCTTCATCGGTCAGGTTTGTCTTTGCCATTATTGCTCTCCGGGTTTCATAAAATTCGGGCCTGTAAAAACCGTATTCATCTTCATCTGGTTTAGGGCAGTGATAATTGCGTTTTATTTTTTATCGGCCCAATATAAATCTTTTAATATCAAACTATTAGAATTATTGCATTAGGTCACGATTGGGCATTTTGCGTTTTATCGGCCCAATACGACCTTAATTTTTCGGATACCATAAGGCGGCCCTGGTAGCACCGATATGGTAGATCTTTCCATCGCTTTTAAGTTCAGCAACCAGCTTTTTTACCTGGTTGTCGGACAGAAACGGTAACACCTGCATGAGCTCCTTGAACCGGCTGCCGGATTCTTTGTTATCTTGTATGTGTTTCATCAGCAAAGCCTTGTTCGTTTCCCGGTCCAGCCCTTTTTTGCGAGTGTAAGCGCCTTTTTGACCGGTCATTTTATAATATCCTCGTCCCAGCATATAGCGGACACCACGACCCCGACCGTATCGTTCGATAATGCCCATGGAAACCAGTCGTTGAAGTCTGGATTTGAGTGAATCCGGTATGGGTTGACTCCGGTGAATCAGGTCCAGTAACAAAAAATCTTCGGTTCCGAAAAGCTCTAGTCTTTCCCTACCCACTTTTTCCAGAAACTGAAGAAAACGAACATCCTGAACCTCGCCGTTTAAGGTTAACGTCACCTGATAGGCGTCCGTTCCCGTAAAATCCGGAATGGATTTACCTTCCTGGATGCTTAACTCAAACATCAGGTTCATGCCCTAGCCGGAACGCTCCACCAGCCCGCATTTGGAGAAGATATCGGCCACACGGCGGTTGCGCGGGGCCTGGCGGTTTAAGATGTTATGCTCATTGATTCCCGGCGGAAACCCGCCGGGACTTTCAATCACCAGACGGCGAGGGTACTGACGAACAAAAATATTGCCGGGATGCCGGTAGTCCCGGTGACTGACGGCATTCAAAACGGCCTCGCGGACGGGCCGTTCGGAAAAGGTGGGAATATCCTCGATAAACAGACCTGTCTGGAAATGCTGCAAGTCGTTGCGAAGGTTGATGATATCCCACAACTGGTCGTAGAAACTGAAAAACCCCTGCCGGAACTCTACCCGCTGCTGAGCCGGACCGGAGGCATCTGAAGACCGGTATTCAAATACCACTTCCGCCCGGGCAAGATGACGGCCCATGGCCGCATGGGTGCCGAACAGAATCAGAGCGGCATAGGTCGGCCTGCCATCTGCCATGGCTTCAATATCATTTAAAAATGGTACGTTCCGTTTCATTAGCGGCTAAAAGCCTGTGTCAACAACTGGTCAAGTACATTAACTTCGGACTGCCCCGGTTGTTCCGGCCTCAGGTTGAACTTGTTTATCCGCAGGAACCGGTAACCGTAACTTTCCAGCTCTATCTGGCGTCTGATGTCATAGTCGAGGTATTCGGCGGAAAAATTGTGCTTGGTGACAGTGTCCGGGTTTTTCGTGTGAAATTCCACACCATCATACTCCAGAATCAGGGCTTGTTCCCGCCCATTTCGGGCAAGAGTCAGCAGAAAATCTATACGGTATCGGGGAATCTGTTTATGGTATTTCGTCCGTATATATTCACCAATATT
Source organism: Desulfobacterales bacterium (assembly GCA_018399715.1). GTDB lineage: Bacteria > Desulfobacterota > Desulfobacteria > Desulfobacterales > SKZT01 > M55B149. The sequence goes on from JAGYNR010000001.1 coordinate 25,794, forward strand.
AAATTGGGGCACGATCTTGAGATTTTCCCGGTGTGTTTCCACAAACCGTGTATTTATCAGCAACTGATAAAGGCGCTCTTCAGCCGGAGACTCAAAAACAGACGGGTCTTCTACAAAAAAATCGTTCTTTTTCGTGGTTTCAAGAAGCGCATGGTAGTGCTTCAAGGCATCTCCCAGGCGTGAGTGGCTGTAATCGCTGATCTGCATATTGTGAACAAATACCATGGTGTCTTTAGCTCTGCTGAACCCAACATTTAAGCGCTGCATTTTCAGGCTGCGAGTAGTGTCGGCCGTTCCACCGATCACAGGATAAATGGTTCTCAAATCCGCATTGACATATTTTTTATCTTCCACAAAAGAATAATAAACTATATCGCGCTCTTCGCCCTGAACATCACCTACAAACCAAACTGCCAGGTTGTGGTTTCGTTTGAGTTCCGGCAGATTCATTTTTTCGTTGATGGCCTGCTCCATTCGGAGCTGCTGTTCCTTAAACGACGTAATAATGCCGATAGAGCCTGTAAAACCGTTGGAGATCCTGGTATTAAAATCTTCAATGATGGCGTCGATTTCATCAAGATTAACGTTGCGGCCTGAATCGCCCCTGGTTTCAACCCGAATAAACTGAAGCACCTGGATGACGGGCCGGGTACGAATCCGATTAACCGTCAGTTCAAGCTGGGCCGACTGGTAAAAAAATGTATTGGAATAGTCGATAATTTCCGAAAAGCTGCGGTAATGGTCCCGTAAAGAAGTAGTGTAGTTGGCGATGGCTTTGGCAAAACTCAGGGTAGAGGTACGTATTTTGACTGTCACGTGCCAGGAGTTGCAGTATGTCAAACTGCTGTTTTAAAAAATGGGTGCTGTTGAAAATTGATGCAGGGACTATAGAAAGTCCCAGTTGGGCTTTTAACCGACCTATTTTCTGATCCTGTTGATCAATCAATATCTGTTCAAGTTGCTTTCGAAGAGCCAGGTTGTATTTTCGAGTCCCCTCCTGAAAAGCTTTTGTCTTTTGCTGTTGTTTTCTTTCAAAATCCAATGGGTCATCTTGTAACGCTACCTGGATTTCCTGATCAGATGCAATAAGTACCTTATCTGCTTTAACAATAGCGACAAGTTCCTGTTCAACGCATGTTTGTAAATAACCCGGACCGAATTTATCAGAAAGCGCTTTCTCGATATCTAAAAGCACATCGTCTTTTAGCAGCGTTATTGTATGCTCATGTGACTTTATCACAACGGGTTTATTATCGCCTGCTTTAATTTTTGCCAGCAACTGTTCCTGGAATTTTTGAAATAATCATAGGTCAAAAGAAAACTCATCATCAGTCCAGCAATAATTGACAAGTGTTTTAAAATTGAATTTTGTTTCCGTAAATGCGGCAAAGTAATTTAGGATGGTAACTGGAAGCTTTTTTGAGTTTGACCGCATATGCTTTTCGTTTTTTTTCTATTATTGGGATAACAATGATATGTTGGCACCATCTTTTGTTCTATACAACGTAAATATATCCTGATTTTTGCTTAACTTAAAGGATATCCTGTTTGTAAACATGAGAAAAATGGCAATGTTTAGATTAAATCTTGTTAATAACATCACACTTATAAACAAAATTTAGATTTTGGTCAAAAAGTCAAATCATATCCACAATTAATATATAGATGATTAACAGTTGCAGAGAAATGAATGGGAAATAAAATCAAGTAATTAGAGAATTGATAGAGATATAAACAACGTATAATATTAATAATATTATATAAATATAAAATAATTATTTAATGTTATAATATCCACAGACGACATACTGTACGGAAAAAAATCTTGTTTACCTTTATAAAACAGTATATAGTAATTTGATTATCATTTTGATCCTGTTATGGTAGTTTTGAAATCTTAACTGATATCAGATGACATAATTTTGTATATAAATCAAGTTATCGAAAGTTTTAAATATCAATATGGGGCTCTTATCTACATCTGTTTCTATCACACAATACCAGGTAAAAGGAACACTTGAATCTGTTCTAGATACTGTAGGAAAAGGATTGAAAAAAAACAGTATACAGGAAATCGATGATGATGTGTCAGACAGTGCTATTGGATGGACTTCCATTGATCATCCGTTTAAGCCTGATTTTGAAACATCATCATTTATTTTCGGTATTTATCTGGTTTTCTCATTGAGAATTGACAAAAAAAGTATTCCCGTAAAGGTGTTAAATAAATATTGTGCATTAGAAGCTGACAAAATGTTGTCTGAAAATGGACGAAACTATTTGAATCGAAATGAAAAACGAATGATCAAAGATCGGGTATATACACAGCTTTTGAAACGCTATCCGGCAACACCGAGTATTTATGATGTCATATGGAATTATGAAGCGGGAACGTTATGGTTTTTTTCAAATCAAAAAAGGCCAAATGAAGAGCTGGAAACACTTTTCTCAAAATCTTTCCATTTAAATCTGATCCGGATTTTTCCATTTACTGCAGCGGATTTGACAATGGATCTGAAGGAAAAAGAACGGGATATATTGATTCAATTGTCGCCCACACAATTTTCGGAGTAGGTGTTATGCTCGATGTTTCAGTGTCTTATAACCGCTACAAATTTCTTGGACATGAATTTTTAACATGGCTTTGGTTTCTGACAGAAAATCAAAGGGATTTTATTCATGAAAAAGTGGCTGACTTGACATCACTGGAAATTGGCAATCGGGTTGTTTTGGAAAACCGTTTTAAAGATACTTTGGAGACCATAACGATCAAAGGCGATGATGCTGGTTTAGAGGAAGGAATTCTATCATTAAAAAAAGGGGCGGTAGTAACCGAGTTAAATTTAACCTATACGTTTGACGAGTTGGAATGGCAGTTTTCATTGAAAGGTGAAAGCCTTGCCATTTCAGGATTAAAAACACCGGCAACATTGCCTGTAAACAATACAGAGGATATTGAAGAAGTTGTTTTAGAAAAAGTAATGCATTACGAAAAAATGATTGATTTTATCAACATAATTTTTCGTGAGTTTATTAACAAAAGAATATCTGAAGATTGGGAACAAACGGTTGTTCCTGAAATCAGAAAATGGATTACGAAATAAGCTTATATTGATAAGCCGGAAACGAAGATAATTGATGCTTTTTTACGTATTGTCGTAGGGATATTAGGATACACATTATGCAATTTACGATTCATAAACCAAGAATTTTAAATGTGTTGCAAAAAATGCAGGGATTGACAGGAAGAAGTACCAGTCTGGATATCACCAGAAATGTATTGATTACTGCGGGGGCAGAAAAAATCACCATGGCTGCTACAGATCTGGAAACCGGGTTTGAAGGAAGTTATTCAGCAACAGTGCAATCCGAAGGTGTTGTTGCCATAAATGCAAGAAAATTGCTCGAAATTGTAAGGGATTTTCCTGACGATGATATTCATTTCGGTGAACTCGAAAATCAATGGGTTGAAATTGGAAATGATAAGGTTCATTATCAAATAGTATGTGCAAATGCTCTGGATTTTCCAGAATTACAACGATTTGAAGATGTGACCTATTTAAATATAGATTCCAGCGCATTAAAAAAAATGATTGAACGAATTCTGATGATCTCCGGTGATCCAAATGACGGTCGTGCTCATATTAACAGTGTTTTGTTCGAAAAAATTTCAACTGAAGAAAAAAATCTGATTCGGATGGTTTCAACTGATGGTAGCCGATTGGCACTTACAGAGGCAATCATCGATGAACAACCGGAATTTGTAGGAGAGTCTGTCCTTGTCCCCAAAAAAGAACTCAATGAAGTTGTAAAATTCCTTTCCCCGGAAGGTTCCGTAAAAGTCAGCATAAAGAATAATTATTTGATTTTCCGAAAAGATTCAGAAGTCATCAGCGTAAGATTAGCTGAAGGAAAATTTCCGGATTATCAGCAGATCTTGAATCGGGAGGGAGACAACTGCCTGAAAGCCAAACGACAGTCGTTACTGATGATGTTGAAACGAATGTCTATTTTATCTACAGATGACTATAAAGGAGCGATTTTCAGTTTTAGTCAAAACCAATTGAAAGTAACGACGACCAATCCTGAAATAGGAGAATCCAAAGAGGATTTGGAAATTGAATTCGACAGTGAACCGATCGAAATATCCTTTAATCCGAAATATTTTGTAGAAAGTCTAACTGAAATAGAAGATGAAACTGTTATTGCCAAAATTGTTGATTATGAGAAACCCTGTCTTTTGCAAGGCGAAAATGACAAAACCTTTTTAAGCGCTATTATGCCAATGAGAACCTGAAAGTAATGGAAAGTATTTACGACGAAGCAAGTATACAGGTACTGGAAGGACTGGAACCGGTACGCAGGCGTCCTTCCATGTATATTGGAAATATTGATATAGATGGGCTTCATCACCTGGTTTATGAAATAATTGATAACAGTATTGATGAGGCAATGGCTGGATATTGTGACCAGATTGATATCACCATTCATACAGACAACAGTATCAGTGTACAAGATAACGGACGAGGCATTCCGGTAGGAATCCACCAGACAGAGAAAGTGCCGGCAGTTGAAGTCGTGATGACGAAGTTACATGCCGGGGGTAAATTTGATGATCACTCCTACAAGGTTTCTGGAGGTCTTCACGGTGTCGGGGTCAGCGTCGTCAATGCGCTGTCCCGGTTTTTGAAAGTAGAGGTGTATACTAAAGGAAAAATATACTATCAATCCTACGAAAAAGGCCAAAAAACCTGCGAGCTTAAAGTTATCGGTAATACTGATAAACATGGCACAAAAGTACATTTTGTGCCGGATACCGAAATCTTACAAACTAATAATTTCGATTATGATATTTTATGCCGGAGAATCCGTGAATTAGCATTTTTAAATGCCGGGTTAAAAATTCACATAGAAGATGAACGGTCAGATAGACAAGAAACATTTCAATATGAAGGTGGAATTGTATCGTTTGTGGAATATTTAAACAAAAGATTCAATCCGTTGCATAAACCGGTCTATATATCGGGTACCAAAAATGAAGTTCAGATCGAGATAGCGATCCAATACAATGAGACGTTTAACGAAAAGCTTTTTTCCTTTGCAAATAATATCAATACCGTTGAGGGGGGGTTCCATTTAGTTGGATTTAAAACAGGACTGACCCGATGTATCAATCAGTATGCCGCCAGTGAAAATATTACCAAAAATTTAAAGAGCAAAATTAGTGGCGATGATGTTCGTGAAGGTCTCACAGCCGTTATCAGTGTACGAATAAAAAATCCGCAATTTGAAGGCCAGACCAAGACCAAGTTAGGAAACAGTGAAGTTAAAGGCTTGGTTGAGAGTCTTATGAATGAAAAGCTAAGTGAGTTTTTCGGAGAATGTCCAACGGTTGCCAAAAAGATAATTTCAAAAGCAGTAGATGCGTCCAGGGTTCGGGATGCTGCAAGGCGAGCAAGAGATTTGGCAAGAAACAAAGGCGCATTGATTGATGCGACCTTGCCGGGGAAACTTGCAGAATGTCAGATTTCGGAACCCGAAAGAAGAGAGATTTTTCTTGTTGAGGGAGACTCGGCCGGTGGAAGTGCCAAGCAGGGAAGAGATCGGAAATTCCAGGCTATCCTTCCGTTAAAAGGAAAAATATTGAATGTGGAAAAAGCCCGGTTTGATAAAATACTGAGAAGTGAAGAAATCAAAAATATTATTACAGTATTGGGTACCGGTGTCGGCAGCGAGGAATATGACAGTGAAAAAATCCGGTACCATAAGGTCATTATTATGACAGATGCTGATGTTGATGGTTCACATATCCGAACGCTTTTGTTGACATTTTTCTATCGTCAGATGAGAGATATCATTGATAAAGGATACCTTTATATCGCCCAACCACCGCTTTTCAGGGTAGGAAAGGGAAAAAATGAATTTTATTTAAAAGATGAAAAACAACTCAATGATTATGTACTAAAAAGAGCCTCCGAATTTAAACGGGTAAAAATAGCCGGGAATGACCGGAAATTATCTGAAAAAGAGCTTTACTCTTTTATGAAAAATCTTGCTGAATACTTTTCGTCTATCGAAAAGCTGGAAAAAAACGGGATTCAGCCGGAGCTAGTTGAACTGTTGATCAGAGAAGGTGTGGAAGATAAGGTTTTTCTGCAAAATCAAGACAAAATGTTGCAGCTAAAAAGTACTTTACAAAAACATAACGTTGATGTCAGTGATCTTTCTTTTAATGAGGATCGGGAAATTTACGAAATAATCATATATCCTCCCCGGAAATCAGATATTTTTGTGGCAGAAGATGCCCTCAGGGATATGAGATCTGTTAAAATTGGCAGGAGCCTGATTTATTCTTCTAATTACCAGAAGGCCATGAAAATTGGAAAAGACATTTTTTCAATCGATAAACCCCCGTTTTTAATTTTTCCCAAAGATAAGGAAGACAGTGAGCCAATCATCATTGACAATAAAAAAAAGTTGTTAAAATATCTCATTGAAGAAGGAAAGAAAGGGATCGGAATTCAGCGTTACAAAGGTCTTGGAGAGATGAACCCTTCCCAGTTGTGGGAAACAACGATGAATCCTGATAAAAGAACACTTCTTCAGGTAAAAGTTGTAGATGTTGTAGAAACTGATGAGATATTTACGGTTCTGATGGGTGATGAAGTTGAACCCCGGAGAGACTTTATTCAGGGTAATGCTTTGGAAGTCAGTACATTGGATATATAGGCTAACTGATGTTAAACTTGATATCCATTACGGCAAGAGATATACCGGATGCCTGGTTTCAGTGTGTATATAATATTATTGATAACGGGTATGAATACACGATTGAAAGGGGCAGTTTTGAAGGGCAGAAAAGATTAGAGTTTGATTATTGCACTATTCAAATCAAATATCCGGGTGTCAGGCCTTTACTTCCGGATATTCCACCGGCGCTGGGAATTCCGAATCCGGTTGCCGAAGGATATATAGAGGAATACCTGCCCTATTTGATGACATCCAAAAAACATCCCAATGAGGATTATACTTACGGTGAGTATCTGGAAAGTCAAATTGCTGAAGTTATCCGAATATACAAAGAAGACGGCTACGGTACCAACCAGGCGTATATGACCGTTGGAGATCCTACCACTTTGTATTTAAAAGACCCGCCGTGTCTAAGGGGAATAGATACCAGAATTCGGTATGAAAAACTTCACTTTATTGTCTATTTCAGGTCATGGGATTTATGGAATGGTTTTCCGGCAAATCTGGGGGCTATTCAGCTTTTAAAAGAATACATGGCCGATGAAATCGGAGTAAAAGACGGAGAAATTATTGCTGCCAGCAAGGGGCTTCATCTTTATGACTATATCTGGGAGTTGGCGAAATTAAGGACCATGAAAGATTCATAGTGCCTGAGCCTAAACGAAAACTGTCTTTTTCGCCAATATATCGTCAGACTCAAACTTAATGATAGGTGGGCTTGTCATCATCATTATTTTTTCCCTTGCCGCCCTCGTATACCTTAAATCTTCTTTTTTTACGTTCAAACTGCCAGTTCAGATATTGTTGATATAATCTACTTAAATTCAGGATATTTCGTGGTCCTTTCATGTAAAGGTAACCGAAAAGAATTCCGCCTAGATGCCAGGCGCCGTTTGGATTGGCCTTTGCTAAAAATGTCAGTCCGGTCACAATAATGGTTCCGTAGCTAATATATTTTGCTTTTAAGGGGATTACAAACATCAGGTAGACTATGGCTTCGGGATTCATCAGGCCAAAAATAACAATTAGAGCGAGTATGCTGGGTGACATTCCTGAAAAAGGAAAACCAAATCCGGCGACCAGGCCCACCGCACTCCCTGTTATGAATGCCCCTGCTGCTGAAATATAAAATAAATAAAGAAAGCCTTTCGATCCGAATACATATTCAACAGGATTTGCAAAGAAATAAAATACCAGGCAGTTAATTAAAAAGATGATGGGATTGTTCGGGTTGTGAACAAAGGGATGGGTAACGATCTGCCAAAAATGAAAGTGTTCGCTGTCTACCGGATACATATAAAGATAAGATGACAAGGGAATATGAAACCAGTGTTCTGTCAGCAGTTGAAAAATATAGATGGCACTGTACATTATCAGAAGTTTTTTGCACAGGGGCGACATGGCCATGCCAAAACCTGATGGTGGTCTTTGATATGTTTGTTTCAATTTAAGTCTCTTTGTTCAATTCTGGTGGTGGTTCGTTTTTCACAAGAGTTTTTTTATCTTCTTGACCTTTTGTCATCCACATGGCATTTTTTAATTAAATGTTCAAGTCTTTGTTAATTTTAACGTAGCCGTATTTTAAAACATGCTACTGTTTTTCTCAATCACATTTGGCCAAAAAAACGTATCATTTAGTTTGGCAATGATCTTTTATTAAAGGAGATAAAAAAGATGCCATACGAGACTGTCATTATTGAAAAAGGCGAGGACCATGTGGCGGAGCTTACCATGAACCGTCCTGATTATTTGAATACGTTTAACAGCGCCATGGCTGAAGAGCTGATGTCTGCATTTTTAGAACTTGATGCGGATACGTCGGTCCGTGTCATTCTTCTGAAAGGTGCCGGAAAATCTTTTTGTGCTGGTATCGATGTCAATGAGCTTGCGGGTAAATCCACCCTGGAATACCGGGAGTGGATAGAACGGATGGAGCGTCCGCTGGTTATTATTTCAAGGATGAAAAAACCTGTCATTGCACAGGTTCATGGTATCGCGGCGGCAAACGGCATGGGAATGGTGGCTGCCTCTGATCTGGCCATTGCCGCTGAGAAAACCCGAATGGGGCTTACGGCGATTAATGTGGGGCTCAACTGTGTCGGACCGGTGATCCCCGTTTCAAAATGTGTCGGACAAAAAAAAGCACTTGAACTGCTTTTTTACGGCAACTTGATTCCGGCATCGGATGCCCTTGCAATGGGACTGATAAACCGAGTGGTTCCGGACGAAGATTTAACTTCCGAGGCACGGAACTGGGCAAAGGAATTAGCCAAAAAGAGCCCCATTGCCCTTCAGGTGGCCAAAACCGCCTTTTACAATTCAGAGAACATGGCATATGAGCAGCGGTTTGCTTACATGAATGAAGCTTTTGCACGCCTTTGCTCCACTGAAGATGCCAAAGAAGGGGTAACCGCTTTTTTTGAAAAACGCAAACCCGTCTGGAAAGAAAAGTAACCCCACTGCTTTATATAAAAAAAACATCTGACTATGGTTTTTTCGCAGCCAGGGTTATCCGTAGTATTTCTCCGGGTTGCCAGAGCCGCATGCGTGGTCCCCAGGTGCCTGCGCCGCGGCTCACAATGACTGTCATATCGTTGATATCATATATTCCTTGAAACAAGGGATAAACCCGGCGGACAAGATACCCAAACGGCCATATCTGTCCGCCGTGCGTGTGACCGGAGAGCATCAGGCCGACACCTGAGTCGGCTGCTCTTTGCGCTTCCCACGAGGTGTGAGAAAGAAAGATAGTGACACCCGGCGGCCTTTTGTCCAGGGCTTTGGACAAAAAATCGCCGATCGGGCCGACGCGACGACCCACCGTGAGATCATCGATTCCTGATATAATCAGGCCGGGTTGGATTTCAGTCCATTGATTTCGAAGAACCGTGATTCCGGATGATTCCAGCAGGCGGGTACATTTATCAGCCCCCCGGTAGAACTCGTGGTTTCCTAAAACCGCCCATACACCAAGAGGGGCATTGAGACGTTTAAGTACAGGCACAAGTTCCGGCATGGCACCATCGTGTCCATCCAAAATGTCACCTACCAACACCACCATATCAGGGTGAAGATTTTTCACCTGATTTACCCGTTCAGCCAGCCATTCTTTTCCCAACTGCGTGCCAAGATGCGTATCAGACAGAGCAACGATAACCGTGCCATCCATTTCAGGAGAAAGACCGTCCAGTGGCACCGTATACTCTTGTACCACCGGTGAACGTGTCCCCTGTATAACAGCCAGAACGGAAAGAACAGCGGCGACAGCTATTGCCAGACCCCGTAAAGATGGTGCAATCCCGGAAAAAAGGAAACCAAATCCCGTCATTAAATCTACTGCCAGAAGAGATACAACCATCAAAAACAATACTGCCATCCATCCCATTCCGATAAATTCCAGTAGGTTTGCAAAATAACCGGCATGGTGATGCCGTAAAATCCAGCTAAAACTAAATACGGCCCACATGAACAGGCCGGTTCCGATAAGATACCTAAGTGGCAGGTAGTGTTTTACCTGTGGTACGGTTGCAGCACGTGCAAATACGTAGATGTGCATTAGGGTGCAAACCGAAACAAGAATAATACCAAACATATCGCGTTTTTCGTTTTTTTGTCTGTTAATTAATCAAATAGTCTTATGCCGCGGCGTTCTAAAAGGCTTCCTTCAGCGAGATAAAGCTCTGTTAACGCAATTCGGTAATTAACGATTGCTTCTACCTCGGAGATTTGGCTGGCTAACAGATCCCGTTGGGCCTGTGCCACCAAAAGAGATGTACCGGCACCCACAGCAAAACGATCCTGCTCCGCACGGAGGGTTTCTTCCTGAAGCTGACGGGTTGCTGTGGAAGCTGTAATTTGTTGCCTGGCTCTTTCCACCTCATTTACCGCCAGCCTGACATCTATGCATACCATTTGTTCAAGATTGGAAAGAGCTGCGCTTTCCTGACGTACAGATGCTTTGGCTGCATGATCGCGGGCCTTGGCCGCACGATTTCCCAGGAAATGATTCAAACGAAATCCCACCTCAAAATCATATGTGTCGCTATCCAGCTCATGAAAAGATTTTGAAAAAGAATCTGCATAACCACTGTACCCCAGGGCTATAAATAAGTCGAGACGGGGCAGCAGGCCATTTCGGGTGACCATTGTTTCCAGACGATTTTGATGTATAAGAAGCCGGGTTTCCTCCAAATCCGGACGGGATTTTAAAGCAAGTTGAAGTCGTTCACGGATATCCGTGATGTGCCGGGGTGTCACCTGAAGCTCACTGGTAGCATTTAGGGGACAATCCAGACCCATTCCCGTCGGATAAATCAACCGAAGCAGTTTAAACCGATTGTCAAGTGCCAGACTCCGGGCGTTGATCAGTGCCTGCTTCCGCAAAGCCACTTCCGCCCGTGTCGCAGCAGCCTCGATTTCAGGGTATAATCCTACGGTGATCCGCTCTTCGACTTCATCCCGCTGTTTTTGGGCCAGTGCCAGCGATTGTTCAAAGATATCAATTTCTTTTTTTGCCAGCACGTATTTCCAATAAGCTGTTTCTGCCTTTGCCAGAAGTGCTTCCGTAAACCCGCGCAATTGATGAACACTGGCTATGGTATCCAGTTCCGCCTGCCGCACACCCGCCAGGTTGGCTGCTGGCCCGAAGCCCTTCAGAAGAGACTGGACCAAACTTAGCCCAATGCGACTGACCTGTTGTTCCGGAGTACGGTTAGAAACAGAGCGATTTTGACCTACCGTCATTTCCAAATTGGTTCCGCTGGGTAGAAATTGACGAATACCTGCCTGATAAGTCGTGTCACTGCCTTCCACATCGAAACGGGTACCCGTTGAACGGGCGGTTTCAGAGGATTTTTCTTTAAAATATTCAACTTCCCCGAATAGTTCCGGGTCATAAATTCCCCGTTCTATATCCTCAAAGCTTCCCTTTATCACCGGATTAAACTGTTCCACTTTAAGTTCCTGATTATTTTTAAGCGCCAGCATTACTGCCTGTTCAACCGAAAGATCGAGTATTTTTTCAGTTGATTTTTCCGGCAAAGTAGGTAATTCAGGCATTATTTCAAACCGGGTTTGAAGTTGGTTTACTGAATCAATGCCCGAAAATTGATTATCTCCGGCGAGTCGGCTGTCCTCAGGAGTAAAAACCGGCCAGCGGTCCGGCGTGATACACCCACCGATGCCGGTCAGTATTACGGGATAAATCAAAAACAGGATAAATTTAGGTAAAAACTGATTTATCAATGTTTCATCTCTTCTTTGGTTTGATTATCTCTTTTTGATGGGTGACGATGTTGCCGGTGAAACACAGAATACACGGCCGGAATGAGCACCAGGGTAATGACAGTTGACCCGGTAAGCCCGCCGATAACCACCCGCGCCAGCGGAGCCTGAGCATCAGCCCCTTCACCGATACCCAGTGACAGCGGCAAAAGTCCCAGTATGGTGGTCGTAGTGGTCATCAGGATAGGACGTAATCGGCGCCGCCCGGCCTCGGCAACGGCATTGTTTATGGTCATTTTTTTCCGGCGGAGCTGATCGGCCTGATCCACCAATAAAATTGCATTGTTGACCACAATACCGCCCAACATGATACACCCGATATACGACTGCACATTCAGCGTCGTATGCGTTATAAACAACGTGATCAGAACCCCTGCTGCCGCCAGCGGAACAGAAAACATGACAATCACGGGATTTCGTAAGGATTCATATTGGCAGGCCAGAACCATGTATACCAGCACCAGCGCCAATAACAGTGAAACAAAAAGCTCCCGAAACGATTTCTGCTGCTCTTCAAAATTGCCCGCCACAACCAGATTATACCCCATTGGATGGGGAATTTGGTTGAGCAACGCCTGCACATCCGTTGCCACAGACCCCAGGTCGCGTCCTGCCACATTGGCCTTAACAGTTACCAGCCGCTGTTGGTCCTTACGATCAATCAGAATCGGGCCTCGGCTGGCCTGGGTGCTCACCAGGTTCCGCAACATCACGGGTTCACCTGAAGCTGTCGTCAGTGTGAGGTCGAGAATTTCATCCAGAGATCTTTTTTCTGCATTGGCAAGCTGAACAAAAATCCGATAGGAATCCCCCTCTGTGCGGTATTCTCCGGCCTGGGAACCTGCCACAGCCGTTTCAATAATTTCTGTTACATCCCGTACGCTCAATCCCATATCCGCCACTTTGGGACGATCCACGCGGATTTCCTGCTGAGGAATACCTGCGCGTCGGCTGATTTGGATATCGGTGATGCCGGGGACACTGGAAATAGTGTTTGCCACCCGTTTAGACAAATATTCAAGGGTATCGAGGTCAAAACCCCGGATATCAATGGTTACGCCTTCTTCTCCCCCTAAAATCCGTTCCAGGATAAACTGACCCTGAGGCGCCCGGGTTCGGATATCCATCCCGGCGATACGTCCGGCCAGAAGGTTACGAAGGTCTCCTGCAATTTCCATGTTGGAACGGTTTCTTTCAGACGATGGTACCAAAGACATGCGAATTTCACCCTGAGAAACCTGTTCCGACCATCCCCCTGATGTTCCGGCTGTTGCAACCATGGAAACAGCTTCAGGCACTGCTGCACTGACAATTTCTTCCATTTTTCGGGTTTGCCGGTCTATCAGGTCAAGACGTGTGCCGATTTCCATCTCACCGGTAACAAGCACTTCGCCTTCATCACTGGGCGGAAGAAATTCAGTGCCGATCATCGGTATGAGCAAAAGACTTGCTCCCAAAAGACCACCGGCAACAGATATGGTTAAAAACCGGTGATTTAAAACCCGATAGATCAACCCATGGTAGGCGTTATTGAAACTATCAAAGAAAGTCCTCGATATTCCGGCCATCCTGCCCATAAATTGGTATTTTTCTTTTTATATGTTCTTATGTGAAGCCAGCAGACGAGACGCCAGCATTGGAACCAGGCTGAGAGAAACGGCAAGGGAACAGATCAGAGCAAACGCCATCACATATGCCAACTCCTCAAATAAAATGCCGGAGACACCACGAACAAAAACAAGGGGAAGAAACACCACCAGCGTGGTGAAAGTGCTGGCCACAATAGCCGGGGCTACCTCTCTAGCGCCTTCCACTGAAGCGATCATAGGCGGTTCATGGTTTTCCTCCTGACGGCGGAAAATATTTTCCAGTACGACAATGGAGCTGTCCACCATCATGCCTATCCCCAGAGCGAGTCCACCCAATGTCATCAGATTCAGGGTGAACCCTCCGAAATAGATCAGCATGAAAGTGGCAATAACCGAAATGGGTATTGCCATGGATATCACCAGGGTACTGCGAAAGCTGCGCAGAAAGAAAAGAAGGACAATAATCGCCAATCCTCCGCCATACAGTACAGACCGGGCAACATTGGAGATGGAACGTTGTATAAAATTTCCCTGGTTGATAACCGGGACAATGTTCACCTGAGGAAAAACCGCTTTAAGAGATTCAATTTCCGCCAGTATCCCGCGGGATACCTCCACGGTATTGGCATCCGATTGTTTCCGGATTCCCACGCGAAGGCCGCGGTCTTTGTTGACCCGTACGATGCGGGTGTGTTTCTGATAGGTGTCTTTGACATGGGCAACCTGATCAAGTGTCACCGCAGCGCCATCCTGAATAAAGATTACGGTATTTCGGATTTGATCCAGGCCGGCGAATTCTGAGGGTGCCCGAAGGGTTACCTCATAACGTCCTTCCTCTATTTTTCCCGCAGGCAAATCCAGGTTGGCATCCCGGATGACACGAAGTATTCTGTTTAAAGAAATTCCAAGCGCTTTCACACGATCCGGATCAAGTTCAATTCGGATTTCCCGGTCCCAACCGCCCCACAGGTCCACCTGGGCAACCCCGGGAATCCGGGAAAAACGGTACCGAATCTGATCTTCAATCAGACGGGTGAGCTCCACAGGATCAATGTTGCTGGAAATTCCAAGAATGACGACCGGAAAACTGGAAATATCGAATTTGCGAACCCGTGGTTTAACGATATCTTCAGGAAGTTCATTGATTTCATCTTCCAAAAAAGATTGAACATCAAGAGCAGCCGTATCGATTTGGGTACCCCAGGCAAAAGTCACCCGGACACGGCTTCTGCCGTCGGATGAAGTGGATGTAATTTCTTCCACTCCCGGCACTGTAGCCACGATTTCTTCTACAATTCTGGTTACCAATCGCTCGATAACCTCAGGACTTGCCCCTTCATATTCCGTGGTGATGCTGAGTGTCGGCAGTTCAATGTCCGGCAACAGATCTATTCTGAGTCTTCCCAAAGAAACAGCTCCGATAATGATAATCATCAGGGCTACCATGGTCGTAAAAATCGGTTTTCGTACACTGAATCCCGGAAGATTCAATACGATTATCCTTTCTGTCCGGAGAGGACATTTTCTTTTTTGTTTTCTGGTATGGTAATCAAAGATCCATCCTCCACCAACTGCTGCCCCAAGGTTACCACCTGTCCGGATAGCCCTTTACCTTCTACCTGCACCCGGTTTCCATCGCGAATGCCCACTTTGACAGTCCGCCAAACCACGGATTTGCCATTTTCACTGACCACAAAAAGTCCGGTTTCGCCGTCACGAACAGTCAGCGCCTGAAAAGGCACAATTGTAACATCAGATACCTGATCCAAAACCACCGCAGCTCTGACAAACATACCCGGTTTCAATCGGTGATCCTTGTTTTTTACCGTTAGCTCTACCCGCGCCTGACGGGTGGCCTTACGAAACACCGGAGCAATTCGGGAAATGATGCCGTCAAATTTTTCATCGGGATATGCATCGGTGGTTAAAAAAACTTTCTGACCCGTATTTAACCGGCCAAAATCTTTTTCTGTTACATATATCACTGCAGAAATCGGATCCAACTCTACAATGGACAACAGATCTGTATTGGCTGCGATAGTATTTCCCTCGTCTGCAAACCGTTCCGCCACAACCCGATATGTATCACCACTACTCCAACCTGCAGTGACCCGAGTATAACCCAGACGAATATTGGCAGCGGCCAGAAACGCCTCGGCTTTGACAACCTGAGCATTGGCAACTTTCAACTGAGCGGACTTGGCCAACTGATCGGCTTTGGCTTTATCATACTGTGATTCGGAAGCAATACCACTTTTTCGAAGTTTTTGGATACGATTCAATTCCCTGTCGGCAATTTCAAGAGCACTTGCAGCCTCGGCCCGGTTGGCCCTGGCCACCGTTAGTTCAGCTTCAGCCTGAACGACAGCATGGACATATTCATCGTTATCCAACTCGACCACTACCTGACCGCGGTATACGGTATCCCCCAGATCAACCGCCATTCGTTCGATACGACCACTTATCTTGGGAGCCACGACAAATTCAGCCATTGCCTCCAGCTCACCGCTAAATATACGTTGCAATTCAATAGGGCCTGTTTCAAAGGCAGCTACTTCCACCGGGGCTAGCTGATTGCCGGTCATAGACCTTTTGGGCCCGGAATTTTTTTTTATCCGAAGGGAAACCATACCGCCGATGATCAGTAAGGTGCAGATCAGGAAAATAATTAATGATTTTGAAAGCTTACTCATAAAAATACCATCTTATTAAACAGTGATTCACATGGACCAACACGGACATATAACTTGAATCATTTTAAACACCTGTTTATTCATGCCTCAACGCCTCAATGGGGTCAAGTCTTGCCGCCTTGCGGGCCGGAAAATATCCAAAAAAAACGCCGACGGCACCTGAAAAGAAAAAAGATAGTGCCACCAGGCCGGGACTCCATATAAAGGGCGCCCCCAGTGCATTAGCCCCTATGGCCGCGGTTCCTAACCCCAGGATAATGCCCACTACTCCCCCAAAAGAAGACAATACCAACGCTTCCACCAGAAACTGCAAAAGCACTTCTTTTTCAAGGGCGCCGATGGCCAGACGGATACCGATTTCACGGGTTCTTTCCGTAACGGATACCAACATGATATTCATAATGCCGATACCGCCCACCAGAAGACTCACCGCCGCTACTGCTGCCAGAAGGGTGGTCAGCACACGGGTAGTACCGGTGAGCGTGTTCATGATCTCCTTCATGTCGCGAACATTAAAATCATCTTCTTTTCCTCGCGGTATTTTTCTGCGTTCGCGCATCAGACTTTCTATATTCCGTTGGACTTTTTCTGTGGAGAATCCTTCTCTGGCGGAAACATAAATAACACTTACATCATTATCCCCCTGAATACGTCGCTGAAAAGTCCTGAGCGGAAGCAGAACAAAATCATCCTGATCAGTACCGAAACTGGACTGTCCTTTTGATTCCAACGTACCGATTACCTGGCAGGTTAATTTCTGAAGCCTGACAGCATTGCCGATTGGATTCTGGCCGCCGAAAAGTTCTTTTTGAACAGTAGCACCTAAGATACAAAGCGCCTTACCCGATCTCATCTCACTTTCCGTAAACAGACGCCCTGTCGCCAGTGTCCAGTTACGAACCGCCAGAAAATCATTGGTACTGCCCATAACGGTGGTTGACCGGTTTTCATTACCGTATATGGCCTGTGTGGTCCTTGAACTGGCAGGCGCAACTGCGGCTATCCCTGAAATTTGCGCCAAAATCGCTTCAGCATCTGCCTGTGTAAACATTCTGGCGGCAGAACGAACGCCTCCCGGACCATGAAATCCTTGTCCGGGCCTCACCTGAAGAAGATTACTTCCCAGCTTTGCAATGTCGGCGCTCACCTGGGCTGTCGCACTGTTTCCTAATGTCACCATAGTGATGACAGCAGCTACTCCAATGACAATTCCTAAAATGGTCAGGGAAGATCGAAGCATATTGCGCCGGATTTCCCGTTGAGCCAGCATAAATGTTTCCCAGATCATAAGGCAACTCTGCTTTTTACCATCTGATTTTCATCGATTCGCCCATCCCTGAAACAAATTTGGCGACCGGAATAGGCAGCCATATCAGCCTCATGGGTAACCATGAGGATCGTAATGTGATTTTCCCGGTTAAAAGTGGTCAGCAGTTCCATGATTTCCCGACTGCGCTCCGAATCCAGGTTGCCGGTCGGTTCATCCGCCAGAAGCACCTTGGGTTCGGTAACGATGGCCCGGGCAATGGCTACCCGCTGTTGTTGTCCGCCGGACAGTTCACCAGGGGTATGGGATTCCCATCCGGCAAGTCCTACCGCTGCAAGAGCTGCAAGTCCCCGCCGACGCCTTTCTTCCAATGGGGTACCCCGATAAATCAGCGGCAATTCCACATTTTCCAGCGCAGATGTACGATGCAATAAATTAAATCCCTGAAAAATAAATCCCAGATAATGACGGCGAAGAAGCGCCCGCTGATCACGGGACAAATTACCAACGTAAATTCCCTCAAAAACATAATCCCCGCTGGTAGGCGTATCCAGACACCCTAGAATATTCATACAGGTTGATTTTCCTGAACCGCTGGGCCCCATCACTGCCACAAATTCTCCCGGCATAATCGTCAGATCAACACCACGAAGTGCATGCACCGCTGCACCTCCCCTGCCGTATACCTTGCTGACCTTTTTAAAAACAATCAGAGGTTGACTATTATAAACGATTGAATTCATTATTTTATACTTTTAATATCTGTTACGAGTTTCATACCAGGTTGAACGTTACCTTCAATTACTTCGGTCATAACGCCATCGGTTACCCCAATTTTGATAGGTATCTCGCTCAACTGCCGGTTAACAAGTGTCCACACCCGCTGTACTTTTTGATTGTTTTTCATTCCATTGCGAGACTTTTCCTGAGGTCGCCGGCGAAAAAACAGACGCGTCAGAATATTACCGCCCTGATTCTTTTCTTTTTCTTCCATGACAGGCGGAGAAAACCGAAGGGCGGCATTGGGAATCAGAATCGCATTAGTCATCTCCAGGACAACGATATCGGCGGTAGCAGTCATGCCTGGCCGCAATAAAAGCTCGCTGTTATCAACATTTAAAATCGTTTCATATGTCACAACGCCATCAACGGTTTTGGAACCATAACGGACCTGTATAATATCGGCAGCAAAACTTCTTTCCGGATAGGCATCCACTGTAAAGGTTGCCCGCTGCCCTACTTTTACCCGACCCACATCAGCTTCATCCACATCCACATGCAGTTCCATCCGGGCTAGATCCTCGGCAAGCGTAAACAATACCGGCGCCTGAAGGGAAGCTGCCACGGTCTGACCAACTTCTACCGAACGGACCAGCACAATACCATTAACCGGAGAATGAATCAGGTTTTTGGCTAAATCGGTTTGGTTGTATTCCAGGATCGCCCGTGCCTGTTCTACTGATGCCTCAGCACTGGCTTTATCTGCCAAAGCCCTTAGCAAAACTGCTTCCGCCACTTCCAAATCATTTTGGGATACGGCCCTGCTTCCACTTAATGTATCCAGTTTTTGCAGACGCTGAAAAGTACTGCGAGCCTCCCGAATAGTCGCCTCGATCTGTTTTACTTTTGCTTTTGCCACGGCCAGTGCTGCTTCGGATTGAAGTACCTGAGCTTCCAGTCTGCTGGTGTCCAGCCGTGCCAGTATCTGGCCAACCGTTACGTGGTCATTATAATCAACTTCCACAGCATCTACAATTCCGGAGAGTTCACTTCCGACTTCCACCTGATTGGTGGGTTGCAAATTGCCGGTTGCAGAAACCGTTACCATCAGATCACCCGATTGAACTGATTGGGTTGCATACTGAACAGCGGCATCTCCGTTTTTGCGAACCCATATGACTGCCACTATTATTATGGCTATGAAGGCAATTCCCCACAAAACCCATTTTTTCCATTTTCCGGATTTCGATAAGGATCGGGTATCCCCCAGAACTTTCAGGATATCAGGGGTGTCATCCGTGTAATTGTTTTTCATTTTTTTTATTCCCGCTATGATTGTCATCTGGATGCCCTGTTAGAGATGATGATTCCCATCCACCACCCAGGGTTTTATATATCCGAATTAAATTGGTCGTAATCGTTCCCTCACTTCGGGCCAGTTGGTCCTGAAAAGACAAGAGCGACCGCTGGGCATCCAAAACCGTGTTAAATTCAACCAGTCCGGCCTGATATCGCATTTGAGCCAGTTTTACCGCCTGCTGTGCCGCCATCGCAGCAGAAGCCAGAAATTTTCGCCGATCATGCTCCTTTGCATAGTCAGTCAGCGCATTTTCCACCTCTTCCAGTGCACTCAGTACAGCGGACTCATACCGGATCAGATATTGTTCCCGGATAGCTGACTGGATCCCGATATTTTCACGAATCGCACCGGCATCAAATAGTTTCCAGGAAACATTCGGTCCGATGCGCCAGACACGGCTGGATATATCGAACAGATCTTCAAGATCAAGTGCTTCCAGACCGATAGAACCAATTAGATTAAACCTGGGATAGAGATCCGCTGCGGCCACACCGACACGGGCGGTCTGGGCAGCCAGCTCCCGTTCAGCTTTTCGGATATCCGGTCTCAGCCGCAGTGCTTCCGCAGGAATTCCGACGGCTACCACCAGCGGCGGTGCTGGAACAGGCCCGGGGTCATTCAGTTTTTTATGGACAGTACCCGGTGTCAGCCCCATTAAAATGGCCAGCCGGTTCATTGCAATTTCCAGCTCTGATTCCAGCATTGGAACCTGCGAGCGGGAGTTTTCCAGATTATAACGGGCCTGCTCTACAGCAAGTTCGTCACTGAGACCGGCTTCAAAACGAAACCGGGTCAGCTCATAGGTCTCTTTTTGCGCTTTAATATTTTCACGGGCAATGGCAATCCTGTGTTGAAGTGTCCGGACATCAACATAATTTACCCCAACTTCCGCCAGCAAGGTGATCAAAACATCGTGGAGATCTTCGCGAACAGCTTCCAGGTTTGCCTGCGAGGCTTCCACTTCCCGTCGGGTTCCGCCGAATATATCCAGTTCCCATCCTGCATCAAATCCCGCATAAAAAGCGTCACTTTCTGTACCTGTCCCGCTGCCGCTACGAATAGCAGAACCACTGCTGTCTATATCCGGAAAATATCCGGCAGAAGCGATTCCGATTCGGGAACGGGCTTCCAGAACACGAGCCCTGGCTTCTTTCAAATCCAGATTATTCCGGGCAGCTCTCAATATTATTTCCTCAAGAAGGGAATCCTCCAGACAAGTCCACCAACGGGCCAGTGTGGGGGGATCAGGAGAAGCCGAAACCAACCCTTTTTCAAGGTTTGAATGCCATTTATCTTCTAAAGTAAAGCCAGGTGGAATGTAGTCAGGTCCAACGGCTGCACACCCGGCAATTAATAAAAAAAGCATCATAACACTTAGGTGTTTCTTTATAATACGGTTCATTGTTGTTTTTCTTTTCTTTTCCGGTATTCTTCACGCATTTTTTCAAGCTTTTGTATCTGGTCCGGGGTCAGTTCCTGTTTCATTTCGGTCATGCCCTTTTCAAACAGCGCCTTCATCTCCTGACGATGCTGAGAAAAAAGTTCACTGGCCTGGCTTTCTATACTCCTGACAATCTCAGTAATTTTAGGCGTTTGCTGATCAGAGAGGCTTAATTTTCCGGCTAGTTTTTCCATGATATATTTGGTTCTTATCACCGGATCGCGTTTGAACAATGGGTGTTTATTCTTGATATACACTGTGGTTAAAAACGATCCCACCAATGTCCCCAGAGAAAAGATAAGCAAAACGCCTATCACCAATTTCCATTTTCTCATCTTACCACCTTACAATGACCGGTTGTGTTGTTTCTTTAAAATTCATCCTGTGTCCCTGTTAACCATTTTCTTATTCATCTAAAGCCAATATCGGCAATTGCTAATCCAAAAGCAAAAAAGCGTAAGATGCTTCCAGTTCAAAAGAGAAAAGTCGAAAAATTTCAGCATCACTAATTATTTCGTAGCTTGAAAGCCATATTGAAATCGCAAGAATCATCACAAAGGTAACTGGTGCCAGACGCCACACAAATTGTTCAAACATAACCGAAAAATTTAGCCGACCATTTTCCCATGAAAGGCTGCGAATGCGTTGCATGGTCAGCTCCTTCCACGTGTCGCTGATTGGTATATTTTCTTTTTCTAAGTAAGTTATCCGAAATAAATTTATTAGATTTTTCCATTCAAACCGCCGTTGCATTTTTAATTCCTCCTGATGCTATTTAATATCTTTTGGAGTTTTTTGCGGGATCGAAAAGCCCGTACTTTAATGTTTGCCGCACTCCAACCCAGAAGCTCGGCTGTTTCCTTCACAGAAAGTCCTTCCAGATGAACCAGTTCCAATACGATCCGATCTTCTGCTGAGAGATAGCCAAGCACCTGGTTTAATAATTGGCGCGCCTCCTGTCGACGTGCCATTTCTTCCTGCTCTGCTTCGACTTTCAGGGATATGGCGCTTTCCAGCCATTTTATTTGTTCTCTGGAAAAAAAACTCATGGGTATTTCCTTATGACGGTACCGCTTTCGCCAATAATCATAACAAGTTCTCATAGCAATAGATGATAGCCATTGTTTGAAACCGCCTGTCTCTCGAAAATTCCCAAGAGATTGATATGCCCGGACAAAAATCTCCTGCACGATTTCTTCAATTTGTTGCCGGGGAACGTGTTTTTTGACAATTGCCAGAACATAATTTTGATACCGGTCCATCAGGTAAGAAAAATCTTCCGTGTTTCCGCTGAGAACGTTTCGGATGATCTTTGTATCCGAAGGGACTTCTGGTACATATGCCACCATTTTTTGTTTTTATTGCCCTTTCCGGTTTTTCTCGTTATACCAGACATTATCCGACGGTTATAAAAATTACATCTATATAGTGCCCGAACGAAAACCAGGATTTTTCCTTCAGGCACTATCTATTAAGTCGCACAATTGAATAAAAGGTTACAAAAAAATAAAAAAAATTTGTGAAAAATCGGATATGCATGATGAAAAATACCACAAGCTTTGCTATAGAAGACATAGCAAGAAATACAAAGCTGTTTTGGAATAATTTCTGTTATCCCCGTAGAGGGCTCTTGAAAACGAAAAAAAATTTTCGGTAGGTTAAGAAAGAAAGGAAAACAAACGAAGATTCAAAATAAAACGTATAACCCGATATTCAAGTTTTCAGGAAGTTTGTTCAAATTCACGGCTTAAGAAAAATTTTGACCACAGTCATACACTGAGTATTCCGAGAATCAAAATTATTATTCCAACACCGGAGTTGAGCAAATTAACAAAAACTTGAACATCGAGTTAAACACGATAAAAGTGAAACCGTTCTACTGACTGTCAACCTTTTGTTTTAAGGTGTAACAAAATTTCAGAAAGTAGTTCCGAGCGAGCAGCCATACCAGATGCTGTTGATCCATATGCGGTTATCTCATTGATCCGCAGACCTACCTCGTATGTAATCAACCGATCCGTTCCGCACGAACTTAAAGCCCACTCAACAATTCCCTTGATCATTACCGGATCAGGTAATTCCAGAAAAACCTTCAGCTGAAGATTGGTCCGGACAACACATGTTGTTGTCAACCTTAAATCCCAAATGGAGATTTCCTTTACGTTTGCCCTAAAACTTTTGTAGGAATCAGAAACATTTGCATTGACCGATATTTTGTACCGGATATGTATCCCACTTTCACATGAATCCAATGGTTTTTGTTCTGCTGCCAGCATTTTACCTCTCCCTTCTTTATCACGCTTTTTTAATTCAGTTTAAAAGATTAGAAGCAAAAAAAGGGCCAGATTTATCTTTTTAGTTTTTATCAATAAATACAGTAAGTTTACTGAAATGCCATTGAAAACTCAAAAAAAGTGTATACAAAAAGTCACAAAACTGTCTACTTATGTGCACAAAAATTAAAGATAATCGTTTTTTATTTTACCAGCATTACCGGGCACGCAGACAAAATTCCAACTTTATAGCTGATGGTCCCCCAACCTTGAGAAGGATCATTGGGATCAATCCGATGAGATTTCATGATAATCAGGTCAATCTGATAAGCTTCTACTGCTTTTAAAATCATGGCGGCTCGGTTTCCGAATACAATCTGGGGCAAAATGTTGACTTGCTGTTCATTTTCAAATGCTTGGGTCAGTGCGGTCATATCACGATGAACCCGTTTTTCCAGTTCTTTATAAAAGTCTCCAAGTTCATCATATGTAGTATCTGCAAGCGTTTCGATCACATGCAGCAAGTATACCTGACCGTTATCATGAGAAGCCAATTTTACCGCGATATTTAGTGCTTTATCTTTTTTTTCACTCAGATCTGATGGAACCAGAATATTTTTGAACATAATGTTATCCTCCAATAATTCGATAATCTGTTAACAAAATGATAATTTCACTTTTCATAATAAAATCATGAACAATGGCAAGTCAAACAAATGATCAAAACTTTTGAAGCTTTTTCACCCTCAAATTGTCAGCGAATCAGTGAATCATTGATTTTACCAACATATGATATTCATTTTAATTTTATAGGGTTTTGGTGGATATCTTGGTGGGAAAAATCTAAATATCGAATGATGGAAGATAGATTTACTGAAATAATTGGGTTAACCCGGCAATCAAGAAAGCGACACAATTTCGGTCAACCAGGGGAAGTACTGCAATTCGAAATCTGATCCTTACTCCCGTGGCAATAAGGATATAGCCGCTTTCTTGATTTTACCACTCCAGAAAGATGAGAATGGTTGGCAGAAAACATTTTCCGGCAGACACCCCCGTCACATGGATGTCTGCCGGATATTTAATCAATAGATATATTCGTCAACCTGTTTTGTTTGAAAAAATTATCCCAGTCGATTTTTCACCAGCTCCTCAATTACGGCTGAGTCTTCCAAAGTGGATACATCTCCGAGTTCATCTACTTTGTTTTCAACTATTTTTCTTAAAATTCTTCGCATAATTTTACCGCTTCTGGTTTTGGGCAGTGCCGGTGCAAATTGAAGCTTATCCGGACTTGCAATTGCACCAATCTCTTTGCGGACATGGCTAACCAACTCTTTGCGAAGGTCATCAGATGGCTCATGCCCCATTTTCAGGGTTACAAACACATAGATCCCCTGGCCTTTGATTTCATGAGGCATTCCCGCCGCAGCGGCCTCAGCCACAGCATCATGCATAACCAATGCACTTTCTACATCTGCCGTACCAATTCGGTGACCCGATACATTGATAACATCATCAACACGTCCCTGCAGAAAATGGTATCCTTCCTCATCGACGAGGACACCGTCACCGGTAAAGTACATTCCCGGAAACTGGGTAAAATAGGTATCAATCCATCTTTGATGATCACCATAGATCGTTCTTGAAAGAGCTGGCCACGGTTTCTCCATGCACAGGTGACCGGCTTCTCCCGGAGGCATTTTTTGTCCCAGTTTAGATGGATCGTCTACACCGGGATCAGCGGATCTCGGCACGACACCAAAGAATGGAAAAGTTGCTGAACCTGGTTTTGTAGGCCATGCACCCGGTAACGGCGCAATGAGAATTCCGCCGGTCTCTGTTTGCCACCATGTATCCACGATAGGACAATTTTCTTTACCCACATTTTTATGATACCATTTCCAGGCATCCGGATTGATCGGTTCTCCGACAGACCCCAAAACCCGAAGGCTTTTCATCGGATGTTTAGCCGGCCATTCCTCACCCTGACGGGACAGAGCCCGAATCACGGTGGGAGCGGTATAACAAACGTTGATTTCATAGCGTTCAATCAAATCCCACGCACGGTCTGGTGCCGGCCACAATGGTGTCCCTTCATACATAAAACTGGTGGTGCCGTTTAACAGCGGCCCGTAAACAATGTAGCTGTGGCCTGTAATCCATCCGATATCCGCCATACACCAAAAGGTGCTTTCCGGTTGCAGATCGAAAATGTATTTAGTGGTGAGGTATACATAGAGCATGTATCCACCGGTCGTATGTACCTGGCCTTTGGGTTTTCCGGTGCTGCCGCTGGTATATAAAATAAACAGCGGATCTTCAGCTTCCATTTGTTCACATTCACAAAAGTTGCTGATGTCATCAGCGTTTATTTCATCATTCCACCAGGTATCGCGTCCCTCTGTCCATGGAATTTCCGAACCGGTGCGTTGGACCACGATACAATCAGTTACGAGCGGGCAATCTTTCAATGCGTCATCAGCATTGGTTTTAAGATCGAATTTTCTGCCATTTCGAAGTGTTTGATCTACTGTAATCAACAATTTAGAGCCACTTTCCTGGATACGGTCTCTTAGTGCATCCGCAGAAAAACCACCAAACACAATGGCATGAATGATACCAAGTCGTGCGCAAGCCAGCATGGCTACCGGAAGTTCCCAAATCATCGGAAGATAAATACATACCCGGTCACCCTTTTTTAAGCCTTTTTTCTTCAGAACATTCGCAAATCGGCAAACTTCCCGGTGAAGCATCTGATAGGAAAAAACCTTGACATCTTCATCCGGTTCCCCTTGCCATAACAACGCAACCCGATTTTTGGTCGGGTTGTCCAAATGACGATCTAAAGCGTTATAACAAACATTGGTATATCCGCCTTTGAACCATTCATGAAAAACCTTTCCCTTCTGGGTATCGAAATTGTAATCAAGAATTTTCTCCGGCTTTTTGTACCAAAAAAGTTCTTCGGACATTTCACGCCAGAAATTTTCAGGATCTTCAATAGATCGTTTGTACATCTCCTGATACTTTTCGTAACTATTGATCAATGCTTTGGATTTAAATTCTTCATCCGGATAAAATTTACCGTCCTTTTCGATCACTCCCATTCATTGTCCTCCTTCAATCTTTGATTAGCATGGCTTTTAATAAAAGTCCTGCCACGTTATAAATAAAATCTCTTTCTGGCTTGAAATATTTTCAGAAAGCCGACGACTATCGACAAAATCACCTTCATCTTAAAATTGAACCAGCTTCATCAAATAAACGGCTCTCTATAATTCATTAAATCATTACTTCAAAAAGCAAACATCATACCATTGGTGGTTTCCGACTAACGAGCTGTTAAATGAGAATGTTTCAGGCTACATCAACGCCCATGTTTTTTCATCAACCCCTACAATAAAAGTTGTTTGGGAAATCTCATGGTAGGATTAAAGATAAGGAAAATTCAGATAAAATATTGCCTGAACGAAAACCGCCTTTTTTTTCAATCAAAATTGTACATACAAATAAAGTTGTAGATATTTTAGGGAAGTGATTATGGTTGTTATACGATGAATAAGAAAATATTTTTTAATTTGTCTCTTTTATTTTTTGAATAGAACAGTTATGATAATATTTAAAAAGGCAGTTGAAGTTGTATTGATATATGAATATAATTTGATTGAAATATAAGCTGCCCCCAGGACGAGTGATTATTTACGGAATAGCCCGAAGGCAGGAATATGTTTTAAATAATGTATTCCGTGAATTCGTGCGTTTCGGTGCAGCAGGTTATATGAGAATCCCGCCAACATAACCCTACCTTTATAAATACTTCGGCCTTTTATTGAGAGGGAAATAATCACTCGTCCTTTTTTTAATTTCAATACTTCCGGATTCCAGGAGAAATCATATGAAAGGATATGTTCAGGTCTACACGGGGGATGGCAAGGGAAAAACAACTGCTGCCCTTGGATTGGCAATCCGGGCGGTTGGTGCCGGCTACAAGGTTTTTATCGGCCAGTTTATTAAAATGGGAGAATATAGCGAAATCAAAGCGTTAAAAGAACGTTTTTCCGACATGGTTACCATTGAACAGTTTGGTTCCGGGCGATTTGTAAAAGGCACGCCCACCCCTGAGCAGATTGAACTGGCACGTAAGGGTATTGAAAGGATTCAATCCGTTATGGTTTCCGGAGAATTTCAGGTTATTATCCTCGAAGAGGCGAATATAGCAGTATCTTTGGGACTTCTTTCATCTGAGCAACTGCTGGCGTTAATTGACACAAAGCCAAAAAATGTCGAGCTGGTGTTTACCGGCCGCAATGCTCCTGACTTCTTGATGAACAAAGCCGATCTGGTAACTGAGATGAAAGAAATAAAGCATTATTTTAAAAAAGGTGTCAGAGCCCGCACCGGTATTGAAAAGTAACTTCAGGAAAAAAAATTGTCATTGAGTAAAAACACATTGGTAATCGGAGGATGTAGAAGTGGTAAAAGTCGCCATGCGCTGACCCTGGCAGAAAAAAATTCAACCAAAAACAGGATTTTTATCGCAACCTGTATCCCTTTTGATAATGAAATGAAACACCGGGTTTCAAGGCACCAAAAAGAACGTGGTATCACCTGGAAAACAGTAGAAACGCCGCTTGATGTTGCAGAGGCCGTATTACAAAACAGTGCCGGTTCGGAGGTTATTCTGATAGATTGCCTGACATTATGGATATCTAATCTGATGATGGAAACAGAGGATTCCAGCGTAATTTCAAATTACTACGAACGTCTGGCAACAGCATTGCAAAAGGCCGAATGTCCTGTAATTTTGGTTTCAAATGAGGTCGGCACCGGAATTGTTCCGGAAAATCGGCTGGCGCGTTTATACAGGGATATGGTCGGTTTAGCAAATCAGAAAGTTGCTGCTTGTGTAGACCGGGTAATTTGGATGGTCGCCGGAATACCGGTCCAAATTAAATAGGCACTAAATAATGAAACGCATTCATATGAATTGCGTTATTCACAAGACAGATAAACTTAGACAGCTTAGGGAACGATTTCTTCTTTCAACATGCAGCAGGCGATTCGATAGACGGGGCAACCGTCATCTGAATAACTCAGGTTTTCCGGTTGAATGATTTTGTTCATGACACATCCTTCAGGAATGGAAAGACCGAAAAGATCGCACTCATTTATTTTTGGCGTAGATAATAATTGGTTTTCCCTGATAACCATCCCATGAATGGGATAGTCTTCGCAAAGGGGACAGCGATATACCCTGCCATTTGGAAAAATAAAATAATTATCCGCCACGAGGCCGGCACAATGAAATGGTTCTTCAGGATCCAGAAATACTTTCGGCCAGGTAACCGTAATGCCCATCTTTGCTACCTTTTCAGCAACAGCAGGAACAATGGAAAGCCATTCGTCATGAGTTAACTGGAGTTTATCATTATCTTTGGCGCGGTTTCCGGCTGATTTTCCTCGTATGCCAATCACCTGAATAAAAAACCGTTCCACGCCCAGATCTTTCAACAACTGAGGCATATGGCTTAACTGAGCGATATTTTCCCGGCTCACCGTATAAATCAGGCTGGTATGAAATCCTTTTTTTACCGCACGGCGAAGACCGGATATACATTTATCAAAGCTGCCTTCCCCCCGGATAGGATCATTAATGGACGGGGAAGGGCCATCCAGACTGAAACTCAAATAATTTACCTCCTCCGGTGTCACCTTGTCCAAAATATCATGGAATAAATATCCATTGGTATCCACAGTCACCGATCCATATCCTACCTGCCATGCAATTTTAATCGCAGCAGCCAGATCCGGATGAAGTGTCGGCTCACCCCCTAAAAAAATAACATTTGCGCGCTTATTTTTTCCCGGAAAAATTTTCAACCAGGATTTGATGGTTGAAAGGGAAAGTGTTTTTCTTCCATGCTGCTCAGGGTTGATATAACAATGCTTACAGTTAAGGTTACATTGAGTGAGAATATGGAAAAAAATATTTTTTGAATTTCTGGAGAAAGATACGGTTCTTCGGGTTGTCATTTATTCCACCGGATTTAATCTAGATTCCTTTTTTCTTTAATCAATTTTTGCTGAATAATTCCATCCTAACTTTACGAATGTTGATTCTCCCACGATTAAAACGATATTTCAAGACAGTTTTTACCAAGATGCTCATCGAATTTCACCGGATACTTACCATCGAAACAGGCTTTGCAAAAATGATTTTCAGGATGTTCAATGCCGGTGGACTCCAAAAGCCCCTTCAGACTCAGATATTGCAATGAATCCAGACCAAGATAATCTTTTAGTTTATCAACGGATTTGGAAGCGGCGATCAATTCACCGCGTGTGGAGAAATCAATTCCGTAATGGCAAGGATAACAGTGAGGCGGACAGCTAACCCGCATATGAATTTTTTTTACCCCCAGTTCACGGAGGGCTTTTACCCGTGTTTTGGCCGTAGTTCCCCGAATAATGGAGTCTTCAATAATAATAATTTCTTTTCCTTTTAACAAATCCCTGATCGGATTCAATTTAACCCTGACGCCAAAATCCCGCATACTCTGAGTAGGCTGAATAAATGTCCGACCCACATAGTGGTTTCGAATCATACCCATCTCAAAAGGAATTCCGGATTCTTTCGAGTAACCGATAGCTGCATAGGTACCCGAATCAGGAAACGGCATCACAATATCTGCATCCACCGGGGCTTCCCTGGCTAACCGTTGACCGTGTGCTTTTCGTATCTGATATACATTTTTTCCGTATATGGTGCTGTCAGGACGGGCAAAATAAATAAATTCAAAAATACAGAAACACCGTTTTGCGGAGGCTGAGGTCTGAAGGCTCTTAATGCCATCTTCACTGATAATAACAATTTCGCCGGGATCTAATTCCCTTACCAGCTCAGCTTGAACCAGATCAAGGGCACAACTTTCGGATGCCAGCACGTAATGTCCGTTCAAAATTCCCAGGCACAACGGCCGGAATCCATTCGGGTCTTTGATCCCGATCACGTTTCCGTCACTGGTAAGCATTACGAATGAAAAGGCGCCTCTTAGCTGTTCCACACTTTTAACCAATGCTTCTTCAAATCCATGTTTTAAATTTTTTACAAAAAGATGCAAGAAAACCTCACTATCCATGGTTGTCTGAAATATGGAGCCGGTTTCTTCCAAAGCCTTCTTTAGTGTATGGGCATTGACCAGATTTCCATTGTGGGCCACCCCGTAAGATTTTTTCTGATGATTAACCACAAAGGGCTGTGCATTGGATAAAATTGAACTTCCTGTAGTGGAGTAACGCACATGGCCAATCGCACTGGTTCCCTTCAGTTGTTTTAAATGTGACGCATCAAACACCTCCGGCACCAATCCCATTCCCTTATGGGATACAATCTTATTGTTTTGAACCACCGCAATGCCCGCGCTCTCCTGGCCACGGTGCTGAAGTGCATAAAGACCGAAATAAGTGAGTTTTTCCGATTCAAGATGATGATGAATTCCAAATATTCCGCAGGCTTCACGAGGTTTTTTCGGATAAGCCATAAAATTTTCTTCCTTAAATATCATGATTAAATTCCTGAATAGTTTTAACGGAAAATTTTTTTTCTTTTAAAGCCTTAATGGCTTTACAAGCGGCAAGAGCCCCTGCAATGGTAGTGGTGTAAGGAAGCTGGTACTGAATAGCCGCCCGTCGTATTTGATAGCCATCCCGCCTGGCATTGGTTCCGGTGCCCGTATTGATGACCATCTGAATCTCGCCATTTTTAATAGCATCTACTACATGGGGACGTCCCAGGGAAATCTTGTTAACCGATTTGTTTTCAATATGATGTTGGGACAAAAAATTGGCGGTACCCCATGTGGCTAAAATATGAAACCCCATCTGTCTGAACTGATCTGCTATTGGAAGCATTGCTGTTTTGTGGCTATCCATCACACTGATAAACACGGTCCCCTCTAATGGGAGCCGTTGCCTGGCTCCGAATTGTGCCTTGGCATAGGCAGTACCGAAATCAGCGCCAATGCCCATGACTTCACCTGTCGATTTCATTTCGGGTCCCAAAAGGGTATCCACATCCGGAAAACGGTCAAAAGGCATCACGGCCTCTTTTACCGAAATATGCCGGGGGATTGTTTCTCTCGTGAGTCCCAATTCTTCCAGTGTACGGCCCAGCATAACTTTTGTTGCCAACTTGGCGAGAGGAATCCCGGTCGCCTTGCTGACAAACGGAATGGTTCTGGAGGCTCTTGGATTTACTTCCAAGACAAATAAGCGATTATCCTTGACAGCATACTGAACATTCATAAGCCCTATCACATTCAACTCTTTTGCCATTGCCCGCGTGGCAACGATAACATCATTTAATATTTCTGCCGAAATGCTGTAGGGTGGCAGCACACAGGCCGAATCTCCGCTGTGTATCCCAGCTTCCTCGATATGCTCCATAATTCCCCCAATAATGGTCATTTTGCCATCCGAAACAGCATCCACATCCAGTTCTACCGCATCCTCGAGAAATTTATCGATTAACACCGGATGGCCTGGTGATGCCAGAAGTGCCTGTGAGGTAAATTTTTCCAACTCCTGTCGGTTGTACACGATTTTCATTGCCCGTCCACCAAGGACAAATGATGGCCTGACCATAACCGGATAACCGATCCTTTCCGCAACTGTTATTGCCGCTTTCTCCGATAAAGCTGTATCGTTTGCAGGTTGCACCAGCCCCAGTTTGTGCAGCATCTCCTGGAACAGTTGACGGTCCTCTGCCCGGTCGATGCTCTCGGGTTGAGTCCCTATGATGTGAACGCCGGCCTTCTGAAGAGGGGTCGAAAGATTTAGCGGTGTCTGTCCGCCGAATTGCACGATTATTCCATCCGGCTTCTCCCTTTCGACAATATGCAGAACATCTTCCCGGGTCAAAGGTTCAAAGTAAAGCTTATCCGAAGTATCATAGTCCGTGCTGACGGTTTCGGGATTGCTGTTAACCATAATGCTCTCCACCCCCTCTTCTCTGAGAGCAAACGAGGCATGGACACAGCAGTAATCAAATTCTATTCCCTGGCCAATGCGGTTGGGACCTCCTCCTAAAATCATTACCTTTTTCCGACCGGTCACCCGGGCTTCGTCTTCCTGTTCATAACTGGAGTAATAATAGGGAGTAACCGCTTCGAATTCTGCGGCACAGGTGTCCACCAGTTTATAGACAGGGATAATCCCCATGGTTTTTCGTTGTGTTTGAATAGCCTCCTCGGTAACACCGGAAATATGAGCCAGTTGAATGTCGGAAAATCCCCAGGATTTTGCTTTTTTCATCAGGGAAGCGGAAATATTGCCCTTTGTATTGGTTAGCTGTTTTTCCAGATCTACAATCTGACGAATCTGCTCAATAAACCAGGGATCGATTTGGGTTAATTTGCAGATGGTTTCCACATCTATTTTCTGCAATATGGCATGGCGCAAATAAAAGATACGCTGGGAGTTGGGCACCGCCAGTTTCTGCTTGATTTCCGCAACCTCCTGGAGTCTTTGTTGAAAATCGGGTATTTCTTTTCCATCGGCACCCAGACCGTAGCGGTTGATTTCCAGGGATCGCAACCCCTTTTGAAGGGCTTCCTTGAATGTCCGGCCGATCGCCATGGTTTCGCCTACCGATTTCATGGAGGTAGTCAATAAGTCCTTGGTTTCAGGAAACTTTTCAAATGTCCACCGGGGAATCTTGACGACACAGTAATCCAGCGTGGGTTCAAAAGATGCCAGGGTTTTACCGGTAATATCATTGGGGATTTCATCCAGGGTATATCCAACGGCCAGCTTGGCGGCAATTTTTGCAATCGGAAAGCCTGTAGCCTTGGAGGCCAGTGCAGAGCTTCGGGAAACTCTGGGATTCATCTCCACTACAATCATTTCCCCTGTTTTCGGATGAATAGCAAACTGAACATTGGAACCACCTGTCGCCACACCGATTTCTCTCATAATGGCGATGGAAGCATCTCTCATTGCCTGGTATTCCCGATCACTTAAGGTTTGAGCCGGAGCGACCGTAATGCTGTCACCCGTATGAATTCCCATGGGGTCCATGTTTTCAATCGAACAAATAATGACCACATTATCGTTATAATCCCGCATGACTTCGAGTTCATATTCTTTCCACCCCAGCACCGACTCTTCAAGCATAATCTGGTTGATCAGGCTGGCATCCAGGCCCGCGTTTGCCCATATTTCCAGGTCTTCGGGGTTGTAGGCAATGCCGCCGCCGGTGCCGCCCAACGTAAAAGACGGACGAACAATAATGGGAAATCCAATATCTTTTGCGATTTGACGAGCTTCGGCCATGGTTGTTGCAATACCGCTGTTGGGAATCCGGAGTCCGATTCGTTCCATAGCGTGCCTGAACAGATCCCGGTCTTCTGCTTTTTGTATGGATTTAGTGTTGGCACCGATCATTTCCACACCAAAACGATCGAGAACCCCTCTTTTGGCAACTTCGATGGCGGTGTTAATCCCTGTTTGCCCGCCCAGGGTAGGCAAAAGGGCATCGGGCCGTTCCCTTTCGATTATCATGGCGACAGATTCCGGAGTGACCGGCTCGATATAGGTTCGATGCGCCATACCGGGATCTGTCATAATCGTAGCCGGATTGCTATTGATCAAGACAACCTCAAATCCTTCTTCCATTAAGGCTTTGCATGCCTGGGTACCGGAATAATCGAATTCACATGCCTGGCTGATAATAATAGGACCAGCTCCAATGATCAGAATTTTATGGATATCGGTGCGTTTGGGCATAATTATATCTATTCCATGGATTTTTTAAATTCGGAAAACAGGTAAGACGCATCATGAGGACCCGGGGATGCTTCAGGATGATACTGAACCGCAAAGACCGGAAATTTCCGATGCCTGAACCCTTCCACAGTATTATCATTTAAATTGATATGAGTAATCTGAATATCCTTATTTTCCAGACTTTCCATATCCACTGCAAACCCGTGATTCTGGGAGGTAATTTCCACCCGTCCTGTCATCAGATTTTTCACCGGCTGATTACTTCCCCGGTGACCGAATTTCAGTTTAAATGTCGTGCCTCCCAGTGCAAGCCCCAAAAGCTGAATACCCAGACAGATTCCGAAAATGGGTCGGTATTCCAAAAGCTGCCGGATTGTATCGACGGCATAGGTAATCGGTTCCGGGTCTCCGGGACCGTTGGACAAAAAAATACCATCCGGCTCCAAGGATCGGATAGTGTCTGCAGGCGTATCTGCAGGCACCACAAGCACTTCAATCCCTTGATCACTTAAATTTCTCAGGATATTATATTTGATGCCAAAGTCAAGCGCGACTACCGATTTGCGGGTTCCTCTGAAATTCCAAACAGTTTTGTCCAGAGATGCTATATCTTTCAACAACTCCGGCCTGTTGTTGATCCATCGATAGGGAAATCGGGTGGTCACACCACTGGCTAAGTCCTGACCGACCATCGATGGCGTCCGGCAAGCACGCTTCACCAGAGAATCAGGCTCCAGATCCTGGGTAGAAATCATTGCCCGCATGGCTCCGGCAGTTCGAATATGACGTGTCAAAGCCCTGGTATCAAGATTATCAACGCCAAGCACCCCATGGTTTTTGAGATAATCACCAAGGGTATCGGTTAACCGATAATTGCTGGGTGACCCCTGATATTCTTTCATCAGAAACGCCGCCACCTGGATACGGTCCGACTCTATATCTTTCAGGTTGACACCATAGTTACCGATAAGCGGATAGGTCATGGTAACCATCTGTCCTCTGTATGAGGGATCGGTCAAAACTTCCTGATAACCGGTCATACTGGTATTAAATACCACCTCCCCCGAGGTTTCACCGTGTCCCGTGAAACTTCTGCAGGGAAAAGTTCTTCCATCTTCCAATGCTAAAAGTGCTTTCATTTGTTATCTGTTATCTGTTGTCTGTTATTCGAAATCCGAACGCAACATTGATCTGAAAATGTTTACATACAGGGTGATGAAAATTATTCCAAAATTGCTTTGAGTTTTCATAGCAGTTTTATTCCAAGATTTAAAATTTTTAACACTTAAGTTTAGACGATAGTGTGCCACGCGCGAAGCGAAGCTTGTCCGTCTAGAACTGCTATCTGCCGGACACACACGGGCAAGGCTAACGCCTTGGCCCGTGGCACCCATGCGCGTGGCACCCATGCGCAGCGGAGAAAGCCCAGTCAGACTCGACCGTGAGGTTGGCTGAATGACTTTCAGTCCCTTGGCTGACCTTTCCCCTCTCCGTTCATACATTTCACTTTATCTCGTCTCACCACATTTCCGACTTTATGAATTCGTTAAAAGTTTGATAGAGTCTACTACCTCATCAATAGAATCAAATTATAGATTCCTTGAAAGTTGAGGCTCATGGATTTTATAATCATTCACAGAAAATGATGTTGCCGGATCGTCACAAATCGCATTTATATCTTCCAGTTTGAGAAAGAAGCCGAAATGTTGAGAACGAGCAAGAAGAACAACAGCCCATTGATCCTCATTCGATCTTAAGATATTCAGTTGATTCTCATTTAGGCCCCAAAAACCACTATCAAGAACGCTCTCTTTTACATAAAGGGTAATTGGTTTGTGGAATTCCTTTGAGATGTGAAAAAAATTTCGTTTGCGATTAACGCCAAGTCCGTAATCAAATTTGAGTGCCTGCTCGAACTTATCAATTAATTTTATTTTCATCTTTCTTCTTTTACCTGCTGTTGCAAGTTTTAATATGTTTACAACCAACTAAGGACTATTCCAGCGGCGTATTTTCAACCAGGTTCCAAATTCCGCAGGGGCAGGCCTGTGCACAAAAACCGCATCCGATACACCGGTTTTCATCCACAACATATTCATAACCGCCGTTTTCTATTTCACGTTTACTGATAGCCGCTTCGGGACATACAGCCACACAAATGCCACAGTCCCGGCATGTCCCGCAGGATGCGCATTGGCTCCCGCACTGATTAACGTTTTCGAATTGCGTAATTCTGGGATCGAAATATTCCAGTGTTACCCTTGATGTATCAATGGTTGTGCGGCTATCGCTTTGAGGCTGTGTTCCTTCTATCATATCGTTGATCGTCTGAGCGGCTGTTCTGCCGGCGCCGATGGCATCTGTCAGCAGACCAGGCCTGACCGCATCACCAATTGCAAATATTCTTGGATCAGTTGTCTGATAAAACTCATTAACTTTTATGAAACCGTTTTGGGTTTCCACGGTTTCAGGAAGAAAATCAAGATCCGGCGTATCACCGATAGAGATAAAGACCGTGTCCGCAGGAAGCAACTCTCCGGTATTGAGCACCACGCCTTCTTCGGTAATTTCCCTGGTAAAACACGGCCATTTAAATTGAGCCCCCACAGCCTCGGCGGCATCACGTTCTTTCCCGAATGACAGGGGCTCTTGAATATCAATTAACGTAATATTTTCAGCGCCAAGATGGCTGGCTTCGGTAGCGACATCACATCCAACGTTCCCCGCTCCGATAATGACGACCCGTTTGCCCACTTCAGCAATGCCTGTTTTTGCTTTCCTGAGAAAGTCAGATGCCGGTATCAGACGCTCTTTTCCATATACAGGGGGTATCCTTGGTTTGTAAGCACCTGTTGCGATCACCAAAAAATCGTAATCATTTAACAGATGTTCTGTTTCGCTCTGATCCAGTTTCTGCTGCAAATAAATATGGGAAATAACCTTGTTTATTCTCTCCAGCTCCTTTTTCACCACATGGGATGGAATACGGCTTTCCGGAATCATTGACGTTATTTTTCCTCCCAGATGTTTTGACCGGTCAAAAATAACGGCTTCATGCCCTTTCAGCCTGAGTTGCCAGGCCATTGATATGCCGGCCGGTCCGCCACCGATAACCGCTATTCGCTTGCCCGAAAGCGCCGGAAATTCCGGGAGTCGGGCATCCACACTGGCCTGTCCCAATTGGGTAATATCGACGGACGGCATTTTTGCTGATTGCCGGGTACATGCCTGCATACAAAGATTGGGGCAAAGATAGCCACAAACTGTAGCGGGGAAAGGAGTATAAGACAAAGCAAGGTCAACGGCTTCATCCATTCGGCCTTCCCTGACAAGCCGCCATCGGTCGTGCACCGGAATTCCGGTGGGGCATGATGCCTCACAGGGGGCTTTGTATCGACGGTTTTCCCACACAGGAACAAATCGCCTGAGATCTCCGGTGACAATCAACCCGATCGTACTTCTGTCCATATGGGTAAGGTTGCCGATAAGTCCTCCCTCACCCAGCTCTTTTTCCCAGACGTCCTTTTTAAATGAGGCGATGGATCGTCTTTGGTGGGTCAACCGTTCCGCGGGGCTTCGGGAAACAATCATCTGCCATTGCGTACGATCTGAAAGCATTTCGTAGAGCTCGGAGCGATTGATCCGATCCAAAAAAATTCTTAAATTTTTCAGCAGCCAGTTCCATTGGTCATCACCTATGGATGCCATTTTGGCATCTATTTGGCTGTAGCCGCCATGAGGCCCCCGAAAAAAAACTTTACCGCCGACCATTCCGACAAAAGGACGGTATCCTAGGACATTGTCCGGATTCTGTGCATCCACACCACACACCACTGAAATTCCGCCGGCCATGAATTCGCCGAAATAATCTCCCACTGAACCCAAGACCCAAAGCTCCGGAGGATCAAACCGGGGATTATGTTTGGTCATGGTCATACCACGGGCCCCGATATTGCCTTCAATGTAGACCTTGCCCTGAGCCATGGCGTTACACACACCGTTACCTGCATGGCCGTGGATAACGATCTTGGCACCGGCATTGAGCCATCCGACATCGTCGGATGCCGGGCCCATCACCTCGATGAATGTATTGAAAAACCCCATGGAGCCGAGACGTTGCCCCGGAGACCCCTCAATTTTGATATGAACCGTGTCATCGCCGGCTTTCCACAGCCTGCCGCCGATACCATGCTGACCAAACGCTTTTACACAAATATACCGGTGCCCATGGAGAACTGCGGCCTGTATCTGGTCCTCCAATACCCGTGAATCGATCCGGCAATCGTTTTTTCTTCCGGATATGATATAATATTGTTTTTCCTGCATGAAAAAAATCTCCTGTATTTTTAACTTCTTCGGATTTAAACGACATATTTGATTGTCAGACGGGCTGCCGCGTCGGCATCAGCAATACCCAGCGCATCAGACATACCAATGGGCAGTGATGTTGACCGTCCCAACGGCGCCAGAATTTTTTTCAGCTCCGAGTCAAAGCTTAAAAATACATCCACTACTCTTTCCGCCACTTTATCCACATCCAGACGCCGATACAGCCGCGGGTCCTGAGATGTAATCCCTTTGGGACACAGTCCGATATTACATATATTGCAACGATCTCCCTCGGAACCTAAACACCCGGCAGCCGCCTGCATGATATATTTTCCGATCTGAATGCCACTAGCACCCAACATGATCAAAGCAGCGGCATTGGCGGCAAGGTTTCCGTTTTTCCCCACGCCTCCGCCGGCAAACAATGGAATTTCATTTTGTTTTCCCACTTTTACCAGTACCTGATAAGCATCCCGGATATTGCTGGCGATAGGATGCCCCATATGATTCATGGAAACATTGTAAGCCGCTCCGGTACCTCCGTCTTCTCCATCAATGGCCAGTCCGGCGGCATACGGATTTCGGGTTAAATTATTCAGCACCGCCATCGCTGTGGAGGTTCCGGAAATTTTCGGATACACCGGAACCCTGAAGCCCCACGCCATATACATGGATTGGATCATCTTGGCCACCGACTCCTCAATGGAGTACAGGGTTTGATGGGTGGGGGGACTGGGAAGGCTCACACCTTCCGGAACTCCACGGATGGCAGCGATAAGCTTATTTACTTTATACCACATCAACAATCCGCCGTCTCCGGGTTTAGCCCCCTGACCATATTTTATTTCCACAGCACAAGGGTCTACTTTCATATCGGGAATGGCATGGATAATTTCATCCCAGCCAAAGTAACCACTGGCAACTTGCAGGATGACATATTTCAAAAAACGACTGCGAAGTAACCGGGGAGGACACCCACCTTCACCGGTACAGATACGAACCGGCATTTTGAGTTCCTCATTTAAATAGGTAACGCCTAACTGAAGTCCCTCCCACATGGTCGGGGACAGGGCTCCGAAGGACATGGCGCCGATTATCAGTGGATAAATTTCACGAACCGGCGGAATCCAGTCACCGGTTTTTAACGCGTTCATTTCCTCTTCAGGTGGCAGGACTCTTCCCAGCAGCGTACGCAACTCAAATTCGTGACGACCGGCATCCAGAGCCGGGTCCGTCAGCATGGAAATCCGGATAAACTTTATCTGATCCAGTATGCCTCCGGGATCGTTCCGGCGTCCACCCCGCCGACGGGGAGTCCCGCCGCGATTGATATGAAATTTCAGTTTATCAGCCTCATCCGTTCGCATCGGAGCAATACAGTCGTTGGGACAAACCAAATTACACATGGCACAGCCAATGCAAGCATAAGCAGGATCGGTTCGCTGACGGATACCGTAGTAGACTTTAAAAGAGGTGGAAGGAGTTTCAGTCAGATTCATGGGACTTTCGATAACCCTTTTTCGAAATACGCCTAACTCGATGGCCTGAACCGGACATACGGCAGTACAACGACCGCAAAGTGTACACCGGTTTTTGTTCCAGAAAATTTGCCAGAGATGATCTTTGACGCTTAATGTAGATGGTGTAATGGTTGTGTTTGACGGCATATTTGAACCTCCTGGCGATTCGGTCCGATAATGACCGTATCGAGATGCATTGGTTGAAAATCTTTGTTTTTGTCCCGGTCCGGAATAATAGCATCCAAACCACATATCTCTGAAGCAACTGCATACATTCCCGGTTTTCCGCCAACTACCCCCGGCCGAAGTTTCTTACGATCCTGCACCATGAAAAGACTATGGTCGGGAAGGGAACCGATTACGCAATTCGGACCGTCAATGATCAGTTTACGGCATGTTCTTTTCAGGTGATGCAGAAAGTCGGCATCCGGATGCAGATCGAGGTTGTCATCCTGAAGCGGTGTAACGATATGTTTATAACAGTCAATCCCTAATTTCAGTTTCTCCCGGGCGTAGTGAAGAATATGGGTAAAAACTTCGGAATCCGATTGATAACCGATATATCCGGGATAATTCCTGGAACTCAGGTATTCCTGGATTGGAATAAATGCTGTATTTTCTCCATTGGTCATGGTGGAATACCCCCGAAGAAAAAACGGATGACATGCATAAAGGTTGATGGCGTAGTTGGTATTTTGCCTTCCCTGGGCCATAATTATCCGTGCCTTCAGCTCTTTTCGGTCCAGATGCAGATAGCGCGCAACCGTCAACGGATCTCCAATCTCCTTGATCATAATGACATCGGGCCAAAAAGAAAATACGATCATGTCCTCCTGCGCTTCGCCCATTTTCCTAAGTTCCAGACGAACCTCCACCAGCTTTTCATAAATTTCGTCCTGGGTGTATTGTTCCCATTCCTCAGGCAATTCATAAGCACGGATCAGGTAAATATCCCGCTTTGGCACTCCGGGTGGCGGTGTCTTGGGCACTTTAATGGAAATTTTATATTTGGTCATAAACCCTTTATCCATCATGTGCTGATCCAGCTTCCGAAGTCCCTGCTCAGTAAAAATCCCTGAAAGGATGGGCGCCTCTTTCATCTCATCAAACGGACCGCCCAGGTCCCGCAGAAAAAGGCCGACACCGGAACCATCGTGCCCCTCTTTCATCACATCCAAAGCTTCAACTGCCAGTATGGGAGAAAGAGGGGTTTCACTGGTTATCGCAAATAAACGGCACATATATTTTCTCCTTAAAAAATTACAAAACTGTCTAACATTTTATACAAATTTGTATGATTATTTTTTACAAAAATTTTGGTGATACATTGAAAGGTAATGGTATTTAATACTACTTCCAATATTACGCCGAATTATAGTCTGTATTCAAGGCGAATTGTGTGGTGCAGACACATTTGTCTGTGACCTCTCGATGCCAACGTTACATACAGGCCCAAAAAACAAGCCAAATGGAAGCATTAGAATGCCACGTCCCTAACAAAGGACAACCTTTTATGTTCAGCCAAAGATTATTAGCAATTATTAAGCCAATATTTATGTTTTTGTATTATTTCGATAGATATGCTAAATAAGTTTGATTTTAAAATAATTTAATTAAATCTGTTCGGATTGGATCATTGGATGAGTCAAAATCCCCCCTCAAGGAGGGAATCGCGCCATGATACTTGAAACAATGATCATAAAACCGCAGAGAACCCTTTAACTTGATGCGTAGGGCTTTTATTCATCTTACGAACCTCAACCGCACAAGTCGAAAATTTATGAACATCAAACTTCCAGGAATTCTGGAAACAGAATTCGAAAATAAATGGGATGCCTTTTTAAAGGCAGTCGAAGGATTTGAACAAAGGCCATGGGAACAACGTAACATCTTTGTAAGATTAAAATGGGTTTTTGCGCTAAGTGATTTTGTCGCCAAGAGCTGTACTCGTCGGCCTGATATTTTAATGGATTTAATCCGAACCGGCGATATCGGGAAACGTTACCTTCCGCAACAATATGATGAACAGCTTGTTAGAATCCTTTCAGAGATCCCGGAAGAATCCGGAGAATCCGCAGAATCGGGACTGTCCCGGATTTTGCGGGAGTACCGGTGCCGGGAGATGATTCGTATCGCATGGCGCGATCTATGTGGAGTTTCTGATCTTGCCGAAACCATGAAAGATTGCACGTTATTTGCGGAAGCCTGCATATCCAA
This sequence comes from Desulfobacterales bacterium, assembly GCA_018399715.1. GTDB lineage: Bacteria > Desulfobacterota > Desulfobacteria > Desulfobacterales > SKZT01 > M55B149. The sequence goes on from JAGYNR010000001.1 coordinate 68,024, forward strand.
AGCACTTGACCGTTTGTATCGCTGGCAATGCGAGCAACGAGGCATTCCTTTTTCCTCAGATGGTGTCCGGCAATATCCGGTCGTTATCGGGCTGGGTAAACTAGGTGCCGGAGAGCTGAATTTTTCATCAGACATCGACCTTATATTTGCGTATCCTCAGATGGGAAAGACCCGGTACGGAACGATTATTAAATCAAACGAAGAATTTTTTTCAATTTTATTTCGAAAACTTATTAAAGTATTGGGACAAACAACCGCTGACGGGCCGTTATTTAGGGTTGATATGCGATTGCGGCCATTTGGGGAAAGCGGACCGATTGTAATGAGTTTTGATGCACTGGAAAGTTATTACCAGCACCAGGGACGGGAATGGGAGCGCTATGCACTTATCAAAGCCAGGATAATTTCTGATAAGCAGACAGTTGAACCAGATCTGTTATCAAGGCTGAAACCATTTATTTACCGGCGTTATCTCGATTTCGGTGCCTTTGAATCGTTAAGAAGCATGAAACAAATGATTTCTTTCGAAGTCAATCGGAAAGGCATCGAGAATAATGTCAAGCTTGGACTTGGTGGTATCCGGGAGATAGAATTTTTTGGACAGGTTTTCCAAATGATTCGCGGCGGTATACTGCCGGAACTTCAGGAGCAACAAATACAGACAGTTATTAAGGTACTTAGCAGCAAAAATTTTATTTCATCCCAGACCTGCAAAGATCTTCTGGATGCTTATTATTTTCTACGCAAGACAGAAAACCGATTGCAGGAATTCGGAGACCGCCAGACCCATTCGCTGCCAACAAACTCCACAGACCGTCTTCGACTGGCTATTTCAATGAATTTTAAAGAACCGGAAAACTATTTTAAACGGCTTCGTCACCATATGACGATAGTTCATCGCCATTTTCAGGGACTTCTGGAAACCGAAGCATCAAACTCTTTGGAAGACAAAAACAGCAACGACCATAACATTTTTGAAGATATGAAGGGCATATGGCTTGGGTGTTCAGATGCAAATCAGTCCTATAAACTTCTGGCCAGGGCGGGATTTCGTGATCCCGGACGAGCCTGGCAATTATTGAACGAGTTTCGATCGCACCCCGAAACCCGTTCGCTGGAACGAACCGGAAGGGAGCGTATTGACAGACTAATCCCCCGGCTGTTAAAAATTGTCGGTGTTTCCGAATCTCCTGAAGTTGCCCTTCAAAGAATTCTGCAGTTGATTAAAACCATAGAACGTCGTTCATGTTACATTGCCTTGATGCTTGAAAATCCCGATTGTCTCCAACATCTGATTCGTCTGGTTACCGCTAGCCCATGGATCGCCTCATTTATATCCCGTCATCCTGTCCTGTTGGATGAACTTATTGATCCAAGAAGCCTTTATGTTCCCCCAAGCCGACAGGAACTGGAAGCCGAGCTCCGCAAACGGATGGACAGAATTTCCGAAAATGACCTCGAAATCCGTATGGAAGAACTTTGTATTTTCAAACAGGTCCATACGCTTCGGGTTGTTGCCGCCGATGTAACCGGAGTGTTGCCGCTGATGCATGTCAGTGATTATCTCTCATATATCGCAGAGACCGTTTTATCAGAAGTTTTAGATATTGCCTGGCACCACTTGGTTCAAAGACATGGCTTTCCAAGCTGCTACATGGAAAAAGACGCTTTAAAACGGGGTTTTGCGGTTATAGCTTACGGAAAACTGGGCGGATTGGAATTAGGTTATGCAAGCGATCTGGATTTGATCTTTTTACATGCCGGAAGCAATGTTCCAACTACAGGTAAAAGCAATCCCATTGATTCTCCCCAGTTTTTTATCCGTCTGGGGCAAAGGGTTCTTCATATATTGACGGCACCTACTGCTGCTGGTCGCCTGTATGAAGTTGATATGCGTCTTCGCCCCAGCGGCAGCTCCGGAATGCTTGTCAGTCATATTGAGCGATTTAGAGATTACCAGTTAAATGATGCCTGGACATGGGAGCATCAGGCTCTGGTAAGGGCAAGGGCCATCGCCGGTGATCCGGGATTAGCCAGACGTTTTGAAGAAATTCGGAAAGAGGTTCTTTCGCTTTCCAGAAAACCGGAAGATCTCAAAATATCTGTTGTGAAGATGCGAGATCGCATCAGAAAAGAACATGCGCCTGACTGTTCAAATGATTTCGATTTAAAGCAAAGCCCCGGCGGAATGATTGATATTGAATTTATCGTTCAGTATATGACGCTTTTAAAAGCCGGCGAATTTCCTGAAATTATCCAATGGACTGACAATGTAAGATTAATGTATATGTTTTTGATCACCGGAATTATGGATCATGAGAATGTCCATATTCTTCGTGAGGCATATCTTACCTATCGTGCCATGGCACATCGGTTGAGCCTTCAAAAACTCCCCACCAACGTATCCGGTGACTGGTGCAAAAGGCTTCGGGAAAAAGTTGTTGACATTTATCGCCGTTACCTTGGTTTATAAAAAAAATTTTACGGGATGCCGTTAGAAATCCTCGTGTCACGTCCTGTCATTTTCTGGTAGAAAACAGTTTTTTTTTGATTCATCTCAAAAAGCAATTATATTATTGTATTATTCTATGAAACTCGCGTTCATATCGAAAGATTTATGGTACCAAATCTATTGAAAGATCAAACTCAAATTATTTTGGACAGCATTGCTGACGGGGTTTTTACAGTGGACTTAAACTGGAAAATAACCACTTTCAACCGCGCGGCGGAAAAAATTACCGGCATCAGCAAGCAAAAAGCGATCAACCGTCATTGTTGGGAAGTATTTAGTGCCAGCATCTGCGAACAATCCTGTGCGCTTGGGCGTACCATGGAATCCGGAGAACCCATTGTCGACCTGGCCATTTATATCGTAAATTCTAAAGGAGACCGAATTCCGGTTAGTATTTCTACTGCTCTGCTTAAAGATAAGACAGGTTTAGTAATCGGAGGAGTTGAGACGTTTCGGGATCTTAGTGTGGTTGAAGCTCTTAAAAAAGAATTATCGAATCGACACACATTTCAGGACATTATCAGTAAAAACCGAAAAATGTTCCAGCTTTTTGAGATGGTTGAACTGCTTGCAGACAATGACAGTACCGTTCTGCTTGTCGGAGAAAGCGGTACCGGAAAGGAGCTGATGGCAAAGGCCATTCATTCAGTCGGACATCGCTTCAACGGACCGATGATAACAGTTAACTGCAGCGCTCTTCCTGATACGCTGCTTGAATCCGAACTCTTTGGATATAAGGCGGGTGCATTTACTGATGCCAAAAAAGACAAACCTGGCCGTCTGTCTCTGGCTCAGGGCGGCACTCTTTTTCTGGATGAAATCGGAGAGCTTCCGTCTTTGGTACAGGTTAAACTTCTGCGGGTGCTTCAGGAAAAATGCTATGAACCTCTCGGCGGACTTCATCCGGAAAAGGCTGATGTCCGAATTATTGCAGCAACAAATCAGAACCTGGAAGAGATGGTAAAAGCCGGAAAATTCAGGCGTGACCTTTATTATCGCATCAATGTGGTTAAGCTTGCGCTTCCGCCGCTTAGGGAGCGAAAGGAAGATATTCCCCTTTTGATTGAACATTTCATCAAAAAATTTAATCGGTTGCAAGAAAAGGAAATTTGCCGTGTCTCACCTGAGACACTCGAAAGGTTAATGATCTATGATTTCCCTGGGAATATCAGGGAATTGGAAAACATTCTTGAATATGCCTCGATTGTCTGTAGAAACAGTATTATCCGGCTGGAACATTTACCCGAAAATATTCGAAACAATGACAGGACTTCAATATTATTTTCAAGATCATCGGAAAGCCTTGTTAAAAAATCCGAAAAGGTTATATTGCATGAAGCTTTGGAAAACAATTGCTGGAACCGAAGCGCTACCGCAGCCCAGCTTGGCATTCATCCCTCAACGTTGTGGCGTAAAATAAAACGGTTTGGGATCAAAACACCGTTGCTCGACGGGCGTTCCCGGAAACAATGTCCTTAAAAGTCAACAATTTGTTTTTTATTTTGATGTTATGTTTATCCTCATATTCTTCTACCTAAACTGAAGCGATCTTTTAAAAATCATTCTGCCAAAATTTTTTATGATCCGTTTAGGTAAAAATGTTTTGGGATAATGGTTGATTTTACGAAAATTTAAGCATATATTATGCCGCTTTTTTAAGCAGATTGCTGAACCATATTTGAAATAGGATTATGATATTGTAATTTCAAATAAATAAAGACAATAATAATTTAATAACCTATATAATGTATTGTTTTTAAATTATATAAAATAAATGTTGTTCTATTTTTTAATGAACCTCATTTAGTTATTGAATTTTTAAACAAACGATGCTAATAAAGGTAATACGATGAATAAACAACAAATTGAAATTTTAAAAACACTTTTAACAGAACAACTTCAAGAGTTGATAAAGCATGGAAATGATGCTGTCAATGGAATGAAAGATGCGGGAGACAATCTTCCGGACCCGACAGACAGAGCATCATTTGATGCTGATCGAAGTTTCATGTTGAGGATCAGGGAACGAGAGGCCAAACTGATCAATAAAATCCAGGCGGCTTTGGATCGTATTGAAGAGGGAACATTTGGCATCTGCGAAACCTGCGGACAGAAAATATCTTTTAAACGTCTTATCGCCAGACCCGTTACCACTCAGTGTATTGACTGCAAATCTCATCAGGAGGTATTAGAAAAAGCTATCGGAGAATAACCGGTTAATCAGATAACCTTTTCTTTAAAACCGCTGCTTTTTTATTCTATCCGCTCATAAAAAACCGGTATTTTTCCTATTATATTCTTTTAAAATTTACAACGAATCAATTTAATTTTTTAGATCCTGAAAAAATTTCCAATTTGATTTATAAAGACATAGAGGAGACAAATCAAATGAGAAGAAATTTAAGAAACAATAAAACCAGCAAAAAAAGAAACGTATCTGGAAGAGTATGTAAAAAATGCGGCAAAGACCCGTATCCAAATTACTTTTTTTGTCCGAGCTGTCATCACAAAATCAGCGAATACGGAGAAGAAGATGATTTTTTTTATTCAGAAAAGGCTGCCTTACATATAGAAAAAGTTTATTAATTTTTTTAAGATTGTGGCAAGAAATAATCGCGTTACGCTCCTTCGCTTTCCCTGGCGAATTACCTGAATATTTCGGTCAGTTTTCTGGCCGAAATGATTTTGTGATATTTTAGAGTCGGTGTTTAGAGTTTTTGAGAAGAGACGATGTACTCTCCTATTTTTTCAGCCGAGCTTCCGAAAAGTTCTTTCATATCAAGCATTTCAATAAATTCGTCCTGCCAGGTGATACTGTTTTCCTGAACGATATTTTTTATCCGTTCATATTTTCCTCCCAAAGCCCTGATTTTGGAATTCAGATCAATGCTCTCTTTGAAAGCGACATTTAGCAGCAGCAAATATTCGATTACATTGGCTCTTGCATGAGAACCGGAGGTGATCGGAATAACAACGATGCTTCTGGAATCTTTCCGCCCTTTTCCGATATAAACATTTTTTTCTTTTACAATGATGCGCTTGGTGCCGGTTAACTGGTTGTCTGTTTCCACGCGGGAGGGTATCGGTTTTAAAACCCCTTCTTTTTTTACAACTTCGATAGCGGTTTTGTCGGTGATTTCTCCCATCAAGTCCAGCCCGAGAATTCGATACAAGATGGCGCCTTTAATTGAGGCAATGATTTTCTGAACATTTCTTAACACAAGAATATTGTTCGGCGTAAGTTGCGCCACAGTGAATTTATAAGCATCGAGAGCATCAAAGAGAATTCCCTTTTCAATTTTTTCACTGATTCTGCTGGTGCCTACGGTCACGGTTTTAGCCTGGTGTTTAATGGCATCTACCGGCCGTGCCAACGCATTGATAGCATTGCCGACACTCTTAAAAAAGGTATTTAAAACGTTAGAGGGAGTACCTTTAATGCCGAAATCGATCTCGAAATCTGTTAAGGGAAGCCGACCCGATAAATACTTGAGAAGCAGAGAAAGATCCGATGCACAGCTTAATCCTACTACCCCGGGAAATTGGTTATTAACGATTTTTTGGCGCAACTCCCGGTCAAAACGTCCGATGGTTTCCCGAAAGGATTTTTCAAGAATAATTTCATATGTATCCATTCCATTAGCGGTGTACTCATTGATAGCGCAACGGATTTCCTCCCGGAAAGCATCCAGAAATTTTGAGCTTTCATTGATAGCCAACGCTGCATAATATCCCCAAAGATGTCCAACCAATGTGTTTAAAATGGGAGACAGATGTTCTTCGATAACCGGCACGTAAAATATATCATCGGCACAATCAGCGAAGCGATTTTCCCCCTGATTGGCAATAACAACCGTAGAAGCCTTATGGGCCTTAAAGATAGCGATATCTTTAATGATATCCTTGATAACGGTTTCCCGGGTTCCTGCAGCGCACACCATAATCATCGGTTCGGAGGACAAATCGATATGTTTTTTATCTTCGACGCAATCTGTTGAAATTGTTTTGTAGCAAAGCTCGCTCAGCTTGATCCTTATTTCATCGGATGATGCTTTATTGTGTCCGCTTCCCACAGCCGCCCAATAAGTTTTTGATACTGCCAGTCGTTGGGCCGAACCGGCAATTTCTTCTTTCATGGAAAGGACATCCCGCATGTAGCCAGGAATGTTTAACAGTTGTTTTATTTCCCTGGTAACGAACTCATCGGATTTTCGCTTTTTGAAAGAAGCTATATAAAGACCTAAAATCGCTCCCGCGACGATCTGAGAATAAAAAGCCTTGGTAGAGGCCACCGACATTTCCAGATCACGACCGCTACTCGTATACATTACCCCATCGGCCTTAAAGGTTAGATCTGAATCGCGTCGGTTTACGATTGCCAGTATGTAAGCACCTCTTTCCCGGACCATATCCACAGCCCGATTGGTATCGGTGGTCGTACCGGACTGGCTGATCGCGATGACCAAAGAATCCGCCATCGTGTCTGTTCCGTTTGCTGATGGAAGTTTAAAACCACTAAGTTCGGATGCTTTCATTGCCCGAATCTGGATTTTTGGATCATCCAGATAGTGATCCATAATGTTGCCGCACGCCTTGGCAGCAATTCCGGCGGTACCCTGGCCGATAAGAAATATATGTTTAATTCGGTTTTCCGTAAAAGCCGATTGAAGACGATTAGGAAAGACCGTCTTATCCAAATGGATATGATAATGTTCAGAACTGTCATCTGAAACTTTCCATCGGTTCATCAGGGTTTTTTCAACGGAATCCGGAGATTCAGATATTTCTTTTAAAAAATAGTGCGGGTAGCTTTGACGATCGATATCCCTGGAAGTGATTTGGGTGTGTTTAATATCGTCGGGACCCAAAAGAACAGGGGTACCATCGTAATAACAAGCCGTAATTCCATCCAGTCCACCGACTGAATCCTGGTCCAGCACAAAAATCTGTCCCTGAACAGCTCCGTTTTCCCCCGGTATGGTTTTCTCCCCGTCAAGTTTCAGATACTCGGAGGTTTCCTCGACAAATCCGTAGACCTCGGATGCCGGCATATAATGATGATCGGCCAATCCAACAAAGATTGCCTGTCCGCTGCCTCTTTGGGCCAGAAAAATTTTACCGGGTGCCAGATCAGTATGCATGGCAATGGCGTGTGAACCTTTAAAATCATTAACGGCCAGGCGAAATGCCTCCGCTACTGATTCTCCCTGATTAATATATTGATTGATTTGAAGCGGGATAATTTTGGTGTCAGTCGTTATTCCAGAATCGATTTTTCCGCCGTTGCGCTCATATTCAGCTTTTAATTCCGGATAATTATCGATATCACCATTTAGACAGGCATGAATAACGCCTTGAGAACGAATGCTCTGGTGAGAAACTCTATTGTCCGATGGGTGACAGTTGGCCTCTGTTATGGCTCCCACTGATGCCCATCGGGTATGAGCTGAAATCGTATGATACGTATGCCGGAGGGAAGCAAGGAGATGAAGAAAGGGATCTTCTGTAATTTGTTTTCGTAAAAATCTGATGTTGTCCCCGAGACTACCGATTTCAGCAGCCACTTTATAAGTCAGCGTTATCCCAACCCTGCCGTTTTTTTCATGAGGCCCGCTAATGCTGATATCCTGATTCAAAAGAATATTGTTTTTTAGGCGATCTTGAAATGCATCTATCAGATTTACAGGATTTTCATGGGCTTGCAGCATTTTTTGAAATTGAAGATATTCTTCTTTTTCCAGAATCATCATCAGGGAAATCCCCGCAGAATCCCTTCCCCGAACTTCCAGACGATCCAGGCTGTTTAATACGGCATTAATTCTACAAAAAATAGTAACACTATCATAAGTCAATTCAAGTGATTGTTTTGAAAGCAGTGTTTTTATTTTTCTGATGTTTTCAACCAGTTCCATCCGGAAACACCAGGCAATATCCTTTAGGCTTTCAATTCGATCTGAAATAATATTCACATCATGAGCGTCCAAAAATCCCATCTGGTCCTTGAGTTGTTTAAATTCCGTTTCAGCCAGTATAGTGAGGCGGTTAGCAAGGCCTACAATTTTTTCCTGCTCGTTGGGTGCCTGGAAAATTTTATAAAAGCAACCGGTTTTTTTCAATGAACAGGCGTCCTTCATCAGCTGCCTGATTATCAGGGGTCCTCCAAGATAATGCGCTGATAAGGGCAGGTTATTTTCCAGGCAGATATCCAACCGTCTGCCATCAATAATTTCCGTCATTTGTTTCAATTGATCAATGTCCGGATCAACAGGTAGCGCCGCTCTTTTTTTAATGGCGATAATACCCACCAAACCACAGCATACCACCGTATGGCATACAGGAAATAAAATAATTCCCTCTGATATTCGTGCCGGATATCTGCAGCAATAGATGTTAAGTTGCAACAGCTTTCGAATGCTTTCTGAAATCCTGCGAAAAAGTGTCATAACTAAATTTTTTAAAATAATTGGCTTCATTTCAGTTTGTACTATGTATGATTTTACACGCAATGTGTTTTTAAACATCATGTTCCTTTGTCTTTGTTCTTTCCTGCTGATTTTTTTTTGTAAAATAATTTTGGAAATAGCGCTTTATTCCCATTCGGGCATATTCGGACGATCGAATGCCGAGATACTCACCATGAGCGACCATTACCGAAATAACCATTTTTTCGGACCCTTTTTTTTCTTCGGCAAAGCCAATAAACCAATCAATTCGGGCATCATGGCTTTTATTGTCAATGGATCCGGTCTTTCCGCCGATATTCAAATGGCAAAGTGTCCGGTCTTTACCACAGTCTCTGAATGCTTTCCGACTAGTGCCAAAATCCACGGTAGCTTGCATCATATGGTAAATCGTTTTTGCAGTTTTTTTCTGAATCGGATGATACAAAAATTTCGAAACACTTTTGTAGACTTCTTTTCCAGATTCATCTATAATTTTTTCCACAATACAAGGTTCCGGTATTTTGCCCTCGTTGACCACAGAAGCAACTATTAACGCGCCATGCAAAGGTGACAAGGTTGTATTTTTGTTAAACCCACAGGCAATTTCAGCCCAGTTGAAGGGTGTATCTGAAACCGTAAATCGACTAGCCAAGAGCTGAAGCTCAAAATTAATTTCCTGATTGAATCCAAACGCATCAGCATATAAAGACAGGTACTTTTTTTTTAATTTGAAAACACCAAGCTTTCCGAAAACCGGATTGATAGACTGTGCAAAAGAATCTTCAAACGAGAGCGTGCGGGTATATTTATTGTTCCTGTCTTTTAGCTGCGATTTATAAAGTGTATATTTTCTGCCATTATATTTTACGAGCGAGTTGCTGTTAAAATTAAACTTTTCGATAGCCGCCGCCGCTGTAACAATTTTGAATATACTTGCGGCAGGAAATCGATTGTCCAGGCAGGGATTATTTTTCGGATTGTCTTTATCATAGCCCACCATCGCCAGTATTTTTCCGGTTTCAGGCGCCATGACAATCATACCGATATTTTTGGCATGGGAAATATCCATGATATTCAGAAGATAATTTTGAAGCAAAGGATCAAGGGTAGAAATAGTGTTGACTGGTTGCTCCTTTATTCGGTAAGGAATAATTTTCGACTCAGCATTTAAAAAATCTATGTTCTGAAAAATACCGTGAAAATCTGCTTTTGAAGATATCTTGATTGTGTTTCTGTCGGTTTGCTTCGTTAAATTTTTGTCGGCAGAAAAATTTATAGATGGTTTCATCTTTATCACACCGGAAATGGTATATAAGATGATACCCAAAAGCGGCAGAATACAAAAAAATTTCAGAAGCTTTTTGGCCAGGCGTTTGCGAGCTGCCTTTTTCCGGATTTTTTTCTGATAAGTCTTCCAACTGGCGTTAATATCCACAGATGTGAAGATATCTGCCAGATCTCCATCGTTTGTACATTCAGCAGAATTTTTTTCCTTCATTAAGGTGCCTATTGAAGGGCTGTACCAGGTGCCATAGGCTGATCACTGGTTGCAACCGAACATTTACCATTTTCCACGGCAGCCAGAAGCATTCCGTTTGAAACGATGCCCATAATTTTAGCTGGTTTCAGATTGGCTACTACAATTACCTGTTTTCCCTCCAGCTCTTCCGGATCATATGTTTCTGCAATTCCTGCGACTATAGTTCTTTTTTCACCCAGATCGACCTCCAGTTTCAATAATTTTTTTGCTCTGGGAATTCTTTCCGCTTTCAGCACCGTTGCTATCCGAAGATCAATTTTCATGAGATCTTCAATCGTGATATCAGCCTTTATTCCCGGGTCAGATCTTTCAGGTTCAGTTTCATTTACTCTGGATTCCATTAGTTTTTTGGTATCTATTCTTGGAAACAGGGTAATTCCTTTGGGAAGAACCGTTCCGGGTTTAATAACATCCCAACGTCTGAGAAGATCCAACGTATAAAACTTATTTTCCGGATCAAGCCCCAAATGCTTCTGCATTGACCGTGTTTTTTCAGGCATTACCGGCCAAATCAACCCCGATACGATTCGAAGTCCCTCCAGAAGGTTATAGATAACAGCTTCCAGTTGCTTTCGGGTGGATTTTTGCTTTGCAAGCATCCACGGGGCAGTGAGATCTATATACTTGTTCATTTGACTGATAAACTCCCAGACAGCTAAAAGCGCTTTGTGAAATGCAAATGACTCCATATTGACTTCAAACTCCGTTACGGCTGACAATGCTTTTTCCTGAAGGCCCAGCTCAAGTTCCTGCTCGATAGCGGGATCAACGTCAGGAACCACGCCTTTAAAATATTTATGAACCATGGCAATTACCCGTGAAAAAAGATTTCCCAAATCATTTGCCAGGTCTGAATTGATCCGTTGAACCATCGCATCTTCACTGAAATCGGCATCCAAGCCGAATACCATATCCCGCATCAGAAAAAATCGGAACGTATCCAAACCGTAAATATTTTTCATTTGAATCGGTTCAATTACATTACCAAGACTTTTGGACATTTTGCTATGGTCGACGTTCCAGTAGCCATGAACGTTTAAATGATGATACAGCGGAATGCCTGCTGCCTTTAACATGGTAGGCCAATAGATGCCATGTGGTTTTAAAATATCCTTGGCCACAATGTGTTGCACATGAGGCCAGAATTTGCTGAACAGCTTTCCATTAGGATAACCGAGAGCAGAGACATAGTTTAAAAGTGCATCGAACCATACATAAGTGACGAAATTTTCATCAAAAGGCAATGTAATTCCCCACTTGAGGCGAGATTTGGGTCTGGAAATACAGAGATCTTCCAGAGGTTCCCGAAGAAAAGCCAGCACCTCGTTTTTATACCGTTCCGGACGAATAAATTCCGGGTTTTTATGTATATAATCTATCAGCCAGTCCTGGTATTTGCTCATCCTGAAAAAATAGTTGGACTCTTTGATGATTTCAGGTTTGGTCTTATGATCCGGGCATTTCCCGTCAACAAGTTCTTTTTCAGTATAAAATCGCTCGCAACCAAAACAGTACATCCCTTCGTACTCGGAAAAATATATATCATCATTATCGTATATTTTTTGAAGCACCTCTTCAACGACGGCCATATGCGCGGGGTCTGTTGTTCTGATAAATGCCGAATACTCAATGTTTAATTCAGGCCACAAAGATCGAAAAAGGCCACTTATCTTGTCTACATATTCCCGCGGACTAAGATTTTCCTTTTTAGCGGCTTTGACAACTTTGTCTCCGTGTTCGTCGGTACCGGTAAGAAAAAATGTCTCCTGCTTTCTCATCCGGGCAAAGCGGGAAACGACATCTGCAACAATGGTGGTATACGCATGACCCAGGTGAGGACGAGCATTGACATAATAGATCGGAGTGGTGATATAAAAAGGTTCGGTCATTATTTCTCCTGTTGTTTATTATCAAGAATTTCGCACTTATGTACCTCCAATTCGGCACCGTTTTCGTTTCGGATCGTAATTCGACTGCAAATGGGATTGATACGAATCACCTTTCCCTCTCCCTGGTTAGTTTGAATGATTGTGCCGATTTTTGGCAAGTTTCTTTTCAATTCTATATACGTTTCATTTTCAAACGTCAGACAACACATCAACCGTCCACATTGGCCCGAAATTTTAGTCGGATTTAAGGACAGTCCCTGTTCTTTGGCCATTCGGATGGAAATCGGATCGAATTTTTCAAGAAACGTCGAACAACACGTCCGTCTACCACATCTGCCGATGCCGCCGGTCATTTTGGCTTGATTTCGGATACCGACCTGACGCATTTCAATCCGGGTGCCCAGTTCCTTGACCAGCATTTTTACTAATTGTCTGAAATCCACACGCCCGTCAGCCGTAAAAAAAAATGTCAATTTATTGGCATCAAAAGTGCTTTCGACAGTAAAAAGATTCATCTTAAGACTCAATTCATCAATGCATTCCTGACAAAATTGATAAGCTGTTTTTTCCGTTTCGCGGTTTTCTTTAAGTTGTAAAAAATCCTTTTCGGTAGCTATCCGATGAACTTTTTTCAGTGGGATATCCACTGTTTCTTCGCTGCAAGCTTGTGGAGCAATTACAACTGTACCAAAGCCCAATCCCTGCTCCGTCTCGACAATCACATGATCTCCCGGCATCAATACAAACACACCACATTCAAAGTCATAAATCTTTCCTGCCGGTTTAAATCTTATGCCTACCTTTCTCATAAATGAACTACTTCGCTCTTTCCGCCATCAATAATATCATATTTTCCAATGCCATCTTTATATTGGCATTGTTGTCAATGGCTTTCTGAACCTGTTGAATCGAGGATATGCAACTGAATATGACTTTCTCAGAAAGTTTGTTCGATGTGCGGCGGATTCTGTGAAGCATATCCTGGTTTAACACCTTATCCGGATTGTATTTAACAATTATTAAATCTCGCATCCATAGCCGTATCAACTCAAGTGTATGCTTTATAAACGCCTTGTTTTGTGACAATTTTTCAGCAAATGCCAGTTGCATGCCAATAGAAGCTTCCGTGAGATTTTCCATTACATCTATCAGCCAATGTCGCCAGGCTATCAAATTGGTTTCTTTAAAGGCCACAGCTCTTGAAAAGCTTCCGTTTGCCAAAACAGATAAGATCTGAGCATCTGGCGCATCAACCCCATAGGTTTCGGTCAGCAGGGAAGATAAAAACTTTGCCGAAATAGGTTTGAACCGAAGATGCACACACCGTGAATTAATTGTCGGTAACATATCCGATTTTTGTAAAGCAGTAAGAATCAGAACTGTTCGATCCGGTGGTTCTTCCAGAACTTTTAACAACGCATTGCCAGCCTCAGGATTCATGGTATGAGCATCACCAATAATTACAACCCGCAGTCGTGCCTCATGGGGTTTCATGGAAAGCATATACCGAAGATCCCGAATCTGGGCAATCCGGATCATCTGACCCTGAGCTTGAATCCGAATGATGTCAGGATGATTGGCGGAAACTATTTTTCTGCAGGAACGACACGATCCACAAGATTCCACGGGAAATTTCGCTGATCCAATACTGGCTTCCGGATGTTCAATGACGATTCTATCGCTGCTGCCATACTGTTCACAGTTGGCTGCCATGGCAAATGCCAACGCTGTCGTTTGTTTCCCGACACCTTCGGGTCCTGAAAAAAGCAGTGCATGCGGTATCGTACCTTTGTGCAAAAGAACCCTTAAAAAATGGATAGCTCTGTCCTGATCGATGATTGAAGCAAAACCCACAAATTAATAATCTACCCGTTCTTTCAGGTCTTTACCGGATTTGAAAAAAGGAAGCCGCTTGGGTTTAATGGTCACTTTTTCGCCGGTCTTCGGATTTCTTCCGGTATAACTTTTATACTCCTTAACATAGAAGCTACACAGACCTCTTATTTCTACCCGTTCTCCTTTGTTCATGGCGTTAGAAATATAGTCGAAAAAGATTTGTACAACCCTTGCCGCATCAGTCTTTGAGATGTTTGCTTCATTTTTTAAAGCGTTTACCAACTCCAGCTTATTCACCTTTATCCTCCCTTTGGGGAAAAATTCCTATTTTTCATCAATAGAAATATTTCTAAAAAAATCCGATTCATAAGTCAAGCATTTATGGTAGTATATTAGGTACTTTCTCAACATCATTGCTATCAACATCCACTCCGGCAGACTGACCCAATGCCTCAATGTTAACCACAACTCTTCCTTTGCCCCGATACCTGACAAACGTTCCGACAACTCCAACAAACGGGCCTGAGATAACGACAACACGGTCTCCCTCTTTAAACACCCGACCTGACGTCACTATCTGGCTTGCCGTGTCCACCATAATTTTTAACGATTCAACGGCTTCGTCGATCACCGGCAACGGTCCGTTTTTGTTACCAATCAGGCGAACAGCTCCTATGGTTTTCAAAATTTCAAGATGTTCTAAAGGATTCAGATCGGTTTTGACAAAAAGGTATCCCGGAAAAAGGGGGACACGGATCATCAATCTTCGATCCCGGCGTTTGCTCTTAACCCGGATTTTCGGAAGAAAAACCTCTAAGTCTTTATGCACTAACCCATCATTGACGACACTCTCGAATCTGCTCCGAGTATGTAACACATACCACATACGTTGCATATAAATATCACCTACATCCTTCTAACTATCTGTAACAAAAACCTATTTATTTGAACAATTATTAAAATGGTATCGAAAATTCAGTGGCCCTGTCAATCTATAAAAAATTAAATCAATTTAAAAACTAAATCTTAATTATATTCAAAAGGATTTTCGACGTTTTTCCCCACAAATCCGCTCCCCAAACCTCCCAATCCGTAAAGATTGATCATAAAGGCATATTTGTGGTCCCCTTCTTCATTATAGTAGCCTATATCCAGTGACCAGCACTGAGACATATAAAGAAACCCGAAACCGTATTCTACATCTTTTCCGTTCTCAATATTTTTTTCATATTGGGTAAACATAGAAAGACGGTCATGTATATTAATGGTTATATCGCCATAGAAATTTTCCAATTCATCACGAGTATAACGATGTTCAACGAAAAGACGATCCCCGCGGTTGTCAGCAATTTTCATCGCCGTATTGCAGCTTAAAAACGAATTATCATATGTACACCACTCAGCATCACCTTGTAGAGAAAAATAATTAACCGGCAAAAAATCAAGTTCAATGAAAACCGGCGTCAAAGGCCTGTCCTCTGTATGCTCGTTAAAGTCATAGCCTTGTTCCAATTTGAGACGCCCGAATGTTTTATACATATATCCGGGCTTAAGATGAATATCGCTGTTTGGCATATTCTTTTCGTTTTTATTTACATCGTTATCCACTGTTTTGGGGTCCTCCAGGCGAGTTCGCTTTGAAAACGTATTGGTAATAGAATAGGTGACCATGCTTTCCTTTTCAAGCCTATCAAGATCGTCAAAATCCGGAAGATCCCTCTGGGATCGCGGCGGAATATATTCATAGGTTATGCGGGGCCTGATGGTGTGTTTAATTTTATCAAACGCTTTTCCCTCAACATCAAATGATCGTTTAAGTTCCGTTGACAGATCCAGCCTGGCATCTACTAGTTCCCTGGATGAACTCCTGTCATCATGATATCTTAAGGACTCATCTTCCCGGTCATCCAGGTACCAGACTGTTTCCCGGACACCGACAGAAGGTTCCAGGCTGAAATAGTTTTTATAGCGCAAGGGTGTATACAGGCGGGGATGAACATCCATCCGGTGTCCGGTGTAACCATCCTCACGGAAAAAATAGATATATTCAGATTCCATATCATAAAATACCGGCAGGGAACTCACCGAATTCACTGGTTGTTTCAAAGCGTTAAAGCTTAGATAAGGCAGTTTGTGAAGCGTGGTATCTGTATCCAGGTACCGGCGGGCAATGACATTGTCATACCATCTGGCCTCTGCATTCAATGCATATTGGCTCCAGTTTTTATAAATATTTAAACGGTTGACTCTAACAGGATCATTATAGTCATCTAACTCCCTGCCAAATGTTTTCAGAAAATAACGATCTGTTTCATTGAAACCGGAATACCCATCTTTAAATTCGCGCAAATAATCCTGATCGCTGACAATATCCAGATCCAGATGCGCGAAAAAACTGTTGGGAAGCTCTTGGTCATGTTTCATTCGGAACCAGGAACGCCCTGAACGAGGACGATCAAAAGAATCCCCTTTATATCCCCAATCACTTGTATTATCAGGTGTACCGTCATCTACCTCCCGGTCCTCCATGACATCGAACATGACAGCGCCTTTGCTTCTTTCTGACAGCATATAGCGATATTCTGCACCGATCTTGGTACCGCGACGCCCCATGTAGTATCCATAAAAGGTGGCATCGGAATTCTCATTGATAGCCCAGAAAAACGGTTGGTTATACTCAAGTCCTTTTCGTTCCGAATATCCCATCTGGGGGGTAAGAAATCCGGTTTGACGTTTCAGTTTGACCGGAAAGGTCATATAGGGTGTGTAAAAAACCGGCATGTTTTTTGCCCATAGGGCGGCATGATGTACTGTACCAAATCCCTCAATTGTAACCGCAACGTCTTTTCCTGTGATTTTCCATGCCGGAGATTCACCGTCACAGGAGGTAAGGCTAGCCTTTTTGGCTTCATAAGTATATTTTCCGGTTTTATGGATTTGATCACTGCGAATGTAAAAATGATTTTCCTTCAAAAAAACGGAGGCATCAAAAACGGTTCCTGTTTCGTTTTCAAGATCCATTTCTAGCCGGTCTCCCGATAGGATATCCTCGCCTACAATCATCAGGACGTGTCCCGTCGCAACAGCTTTCATGGTTTTGTGATAAAAACTGACACGATCTGCGGTAAGCTTTTTATTTCCCTTGGAAATGACCACAGAACCGACCGCCAGATACTTTTTTGTGTTTTGATCATAGGTAATTTTATCAGCCTCGATTCGCCATGGTAATTCCTTTTTTTCTTCGGTCTTACCGGATTGACTGCAAAAGCCTTGTCCGGGCAAATATACCGCTACCAGGGACAACATCAGAATCAACATGAATTTTAAATACCACAAAAAGACTTCAAATTGTATTATACACAACTTTCGATCCATCTTTTTCCTTAACTTCATTTATTATCGAGTTTGCCTGATTGAAAAAATTATATATTTACGGCTTGAAATTTGCGTGTTATTATTTTTTATAATAAAAAATTGAGAGTAAAACCGACTGGTGAAAAAATGTCAAGATGAAGTTATGATGAATATATTGTTAACCAACGATGACGGTATTTTTTCGGAAGGACTCATCGCTCTTCATAAAAAAATAGCAGACAAAAACCAAGTCGTTATCATAGCCCCCGAACGGGAAAGAAGTGCTGTCAGTCACTCGATCACTCTTCACCGGCCGCTTCGGGTTATCAAAGTTGCGATTAATGGCTCAACCCCTTCCTGGGCTGTCAGCGGGACACCTGCCGACTGTATCAAGCTCGGTCTTCTGGAAATTTTGGAAACCCGGCCGGATGTTGTCATCTCGGGAATTAATTCAGGAGCGAATGTCGGAATAAACATCAATTATTCCGGCACGGTTTCGGCGGCAAGGGAAGCCGCGGTATACGGGATTCCTGCTATCGCTGTGTCCATGGACAGTTTTGAAAACACTTATTATGAGGATGCAGCAGAATTTGTCACGACACTGATGAAAAAGATGCCTGAATTCCACCTTCCACGGGGCACTTTTTTGAATGTCAATTATCCCAACTGTCATAGAAAAAACATTTTGGGAGTTAAGTTCAGTCGTCAAAGTATTGCCCAGTATCCCGAATATGTGGAAAAAAGAATTGATCCCCGCAATAAAACGTATTATTGGCAAGGTTGTGATGCTTCCCATGTTCAGGACGACAAACCGGATCTGGATTCAACAGTCCTGGGAAAACGGTTTATTTCTATTACCCCCATTAAATGTGATAACACAGATTATGAGGTAATGGAAAAATTAACCGGCCGGAATATAGATTTTTAGAACTAAACTACTGTGTAGTTCGGGCCTTCTCCTCCCTCTGGACATGTCCAGGTAATATTGTTAAATGGATCTTTGATATCACAGGTCTTGCAGTGCAGACAGTTGGCAGGATTCAATTTGAGTATGGGGTTCGAGGTCTGCTTATCAATTTCGATTTCATAAACGCCGCCGGGACAAAACCGTGTACAGGGGCTTTTATATTTGGGATAGCAAACGTTGATACAAATATCCGGATCATGAATAATCAGGTGAGACGGCTGATCCTCCCGGTGCATGGTTTTTGACAAGTATACCCCGGTTAGCTTGTCAACAAACAACTCTCCGTCATAGGTTTTTTGACTGGAATGTTTATCTGAATTTTCTTCGGTTTTCCCAACAGGCGTAATCGTCTTATAATCTTCGGTGATCGGCATCGGATCCCGAACCCCTTTTCCCTTCGAAAAATATTGGGCACCCAGATAAATCATTTTAATGGGCATTTTTTTGGCCAGGGCTGGAGCAAAATTCCGTCCCTCGTAAATTTCTTTCATCAGCCAGCTTTCATCGCACAGTTTCTTATACAGCATTAATGTTTTTTTCGAAACATTATGCGTTTCCATAGCGTATAAACACGCTTCGGCAGCCAGCATTCCGGATTTCATGGAACTATGAATTCCTTTTAGCGCCGGTACATCCTGCATAGCCGCAGCGCCTCCAACAAACATTGCCCCGTCGACCGCAAGTTCCGGGATCGTATAGTACCCTCCCGTAGAAACGGTTCTGGCTCCGGATTCAATTACTTTTCCGCCCCGGATAATATGCGCTACAAACGGATGATGTTTGAACTTTATGAATTCATCATATAAATCCAGCATGGTATTTTTATAAGAAAGACCGATCAAATATCCCAACGAAATGCGGTTATCTTTCATCTCGTAAATAAATCCACCGCCGGGGGTGTCCAAACCAATCGGATAGCCCAATGTGTGAATATCATTACAGTTGACGGACTTAAAATTGTTGTTCTCCGGAAGCTCGATGACCTCTTTGATACCGGTTTCAAATACCTGGGGCATCTTGCCGGAAAATATCGGAAGCTTTTCAGAAACCTGTTTCATAAGGCTTCCTCTGGCACCCTCTCCAAATACTGTTACTTTGGAGATAATATCAATTCCGGGTTCAAAGTTTTGCTTCGGGTTTCCGTTTTTGTCCAACCCCTGATCCCCGGTTCGAATGCCGTTTATAGTTTTCCCGTCTTCACTGAAAAGCACTTCCTTACCGGTAAATCCTGGAAATATATTGACGCCCATTTCCTCGGCGATGTGTCCCAACCACTGAACAAAACGGGACAGGCTGATAACGTAAAAACCGGTATTGTGAAGATATCTGGGAGTGCGGGGTAACCGATAGGCATAATCCGGGCTGAGGTAATAAAGCGCATCTTTTTTCACCATTGTTTCGATGGGGCATCCTTTATTTTTATGGTCCGGAATCAATTCATCTAATGCCACCGGATTCATTACCGCGCCGCTTAAACAATGGGAGCCGATTTCAGCACCTTTTTCTATCAGAGCCACCTCCAGTTCAATCCCTTTTTCATGGGCTTTTTGCATCAATTGAATAGCTCCTGCCAAACAGGCCGGACCTCCCCCCACAAAAAGTACATCAAATTCTATCTGTTCACGTTTGATTTCCATTTTTTTCCTTACTTTTTATGGTTTTCATATCTACGTCCGAACCCATCAACATTCATTGCCGGTGAAAAAAATATTTTCGGACGCATCAAAATTTCTTTGATCGATGTTCTATTCTTTTGCAATGTCATATAATATATAAAGTTTCTGTCAAGAAAAAACAAAATCACCTGCAATTCTAATTTTGGTTTAATTTAAAATGCTTCCATCCTTCGAATAATTATGGATGCTTTCAAAGTATATTTTGACAAATTATGCTTCATATCATAAAAATAAAATTGTTGGATATTAATTGAAAACAACAAAAAAAAGAACCCGAATTGAGTGGGGATTTTATATCATGGCCGAAAATCAATTTTATGATTTAGTGATAATAGGTGGGGGTCCTGCTGGTTTAACCGCGGGTATATATGCCATGCGAGCAGCCTTGAAAACCGTACTGATTGAAAAAGCTGTACCCGGTGGCCAGATGGTAATGTCCGATGAGGTTGAAAATTATCCGGGATTTGAACATATCAGCGGGATCGAACTTTCGCAGAAATTTGCCGAGCACGCCCAAACATACGGTCTTGAAATCATTACCAATGAGATTGTGCAGATCAGACCGGGTCAAAAACATCATTTGGTAAAACTGATAAACGGCGATGTTTACAAGACTCATGCGGTTATCATCGCAACGGGCGGATCACCCAAAACGCTGGCAATTCCCGGAGAAAACGACTTTTACGGTAAAGGCGTTTCCTATTGCGGCGTTTGCGACGGATTTTTTTTCCGCAACAAAACTGTAGTGGTCATCGGCGGAGGGGATTCGGCTGCTGAGGAGGCCTTATATCTGGCCAAACTGGCTAAAAAGGTATATATGGTCCATCGTCGGGATGAACTTCGTGCCGGAATGATCCTCCAGGACAGGGTTAAGTCCGAAGCTAAGATTGAAGTTCTATGGCATACAATTTGTACGGCGATTTTGGCCGGCAGCGATGGTGTCAACGCGGTTGCACTGAAAAATGTCCAAGATGACAAACAATGGGAGCTTCCTACCGATGGTGTTTTTATTTTCATTGGGTTTCTGCCGAATAATAAACTGGTTCCGAAAGGTGTGAAATTAAATGCTGAAGGATATGTAATTACCAATGAAAAATGTGAAACCAGTATCCCGGGTATTTATGCAATTGGAGATCTAAGGGAAAAATACGCCCGTCAGATTGTTGTTTCAGCTTCCGATGGATGTATTGCCGCCTTAGTGGCAGCCCATTATGTTGAATCCAGAAAAGCAACGTATGTCTGAAAAATGCCTTTGAGACCAACATAAGTGATAACCGGCGGAAGACATTGAAGGAAAACGGCGGAGGATAAATTGGGACTACTCGAAATTCTGGAAAATATTCTCTTAAAAAAGAAAAGAGAACGGATCATTGAACTCAAAGAGATTTTCTGCAAGCGTAAAGATAATAACTATATTAAAAAATTCAGAACTTCAGTCGTTGGTGCCGAGCATAAAAATATTGATGGCAGCGAACGTCAGGAGGCACTGAAAAAGCTGAAAGAGGGAGAAAAAGTGCGGTTGATTTGGTCCCCCGGCGGATCTTCCAACAAGGAAATCGTATATCTTGTCAAAAAAAGCCTGGGCAAAGAACTCAATCTGCCGGATTGTTTCGGACGATTAAACGATAAAGTCGCCGGGGATGTTATGAACTGGTTGAACAAAAAAAATATTGCCACATCGGCAACAGTTGTGAAAATAACCGGCGGTACCCGAAAGAGACCTAAACTCGGCTGTGTTTTGGAGCTGACAACCTACCAGACACAGACTCAAAACCGGTCAAAAACAGATTCGAATTGACAACAATCCTCCTGATGAATAAAATTTTACATTATAGTCATTTTTTAGCCAATAACATAAGAGAGTGAGCAGTGAGCAGAGGTCGGGTAAACAAATAAATTCAACTGCTTACTGTTTTCTGTTTACTGCTTACTTCTTTATAATTGTTTAAGGAGGATTTTATTGTATGCTTGAAGTTACAGAATCGGCAATTCATCAAATTAACCAATACTTTAATGGCAAAAACCCTACACCGATCAGGGTGTTTTTAAACCAAAGCGGATGAGGGGGGCCCAGAATGGCTTTGGCTCTGGATGAGCCCCGCGAAAATGATAAAACAGAGACGATCGATGGTCTTTGCTTTGTAGTAGATAAGAATCTTTTGGAAAATGTTCAGCCAATTAAAATAGATTTTACTCCTTTCGGATTCAAAATTGATTGTGATTTCGATTTTAAAACAGAGTGTTCGGCTTGCGGGACAACTTGTTCCCGATAAAGCTGAGATAGCCGGGAAAGCAACATTCCGTTTGGGGTGTTGAACTTTTATTTGTTTGTCTTAAAATATCAGGTACTTATAACCACCTGTCTGCGTGCGGACACGCACAGGCAGGAAGGAAGATAAATTATGAAGGTGTTTATTACCGGAGGAACCGGATTTATTGGGTGCTGTCTTTCCGACCATCTTTTGTCCGAGGGTCACCAGGTAACGGTTGTTGGACGTTCTTCCCGCCAGAATTGTATCGATTATCCCAATTTCACCTATATTCCCGCCGATACCACGAGGCCGGGCAAATGGATGGAACAATTAACCGATACAGAGGTAGCCATCAATCTTACCGGTAAATCCATTTTTACCTTGTGGAATGATAAAGCGAAAAAGGCCATTTATGACAGCCGAATTTTAACCACACGAAATCTGGTAACAGCACTACCGGAAAATATGACACTTCTTAGCACATCCGCCGTAGGTTATTATGGAGACCATGGCGATAAGATTCTTTCAGAAGATCAACTGCCCGGAAACGATTTTCTTGCCCGGGTTTGCCGGGACTGGGAAAAAGAGGCGCTTAAGGCAACCCAAAAAGGAGTGAGAGTGTCTGTTATGCGATTCGGAATTGTCCTGGGAAGGGGGGGCGCTTTGGAAAAGATGATTCCGGCATTCAAATCTTTTCTGGGCGGACGTCTGGGTAATGGCAATCAGTGGTTTCCCTGGATTCATATCCAGGATTTGATATCGGCCGTGTTATTTTTATTTCATAATTCCAGAATTGAGGGGCCGGTGAATATTTGCGCTCCCTATCCGGTTAGAAATAAAGAATTGACCAAAATTCTGGCCGGCATTTTAAACCGTCCGGCTCTCTTTCGGATGCCTGCTGTTGCCATGCGCCTGATAATGGGAGAATTTGGTGAAACGCTGTTAAAAAGTACCCGGGCAGTTCCGGTAAAACTTCAAAACGAGGGGTTCCGGTTTAATTATCCTGATCTGAACACCGCTGTTTCACAAATTATTGGAAAAACCTAGTGAAAAGTATGAAAAACATATATACAAATTTTTTTGATGGAGGCAGACGATGACAGATTTCATGAATATTATCAAAACCCGGAGAAGTGTCCGAAAATATGAAGATAAAAAGATTCCTGATGAGCTGTTAGAGCAGGTACTGGAAGCAGTTAAGTGGTCTCCTTCCTGGGCCAATACGCAGTGTTGGGAGGTCATGGTTGTACAGGATCAAACGGTTAAGGAAAAACTTCAGGAAATTATTGCACCCAAAAATCCGGCCACCAAAGCGATTACATCTGCACCGACAGTGCTTGCCATGGGTGCCAGGCTAAACACTTCCGGAGTTTACAAGGATCAGATTGTCACCAAATTCGGGGACTGGTTTATGTTTGATCTGGGGCTGGCGACTCAAAACCTGTGCCTTGCCGCGCATTCTCTGGGTCTGGCCACTGTAATTGTCGGTCTTTTCGATCATGACAAGGCGAAGGCGATTTTAGAAATGCCCGAGGGATATGAACTTCCGGTACTGATTCCGATAGGATATCCGGCACAGGATGTAAAACCGCCCAAAAGAAAAGAAATCAGAGAGTTTACTCATTACGATACATTCTAAAAGAACAGAAGTCAGAGGGCAGAGATCAGAGGGCAGAAGTCAGAAAAAACTCCCTCCCCATTGATGGGGGAGGGCCGGGGTAGGGATGAATATGGTTTCTTTTAAAGACACGACGACAATTTTTGAATATCACGAAAGGACCAAACATCGTTATGACCGGTTTGCAAAATCACCAGGCCATATGGATTGGACCAATCAGCCTGACCCGTTTCGGCATTATGACGGAAAACCACCTGTTAAACTTCCATTGCTCGACAATGATCCTGCTGCTTTGTATCCTGATTTGTACTTACTGGAAAATACCCAACCATCTTCTTTTAACCTGAAAAATATTGCCGGTTTTCTGGAACTTTCCCTGGGGCTGTCGGCTTGGAAAACCATCCCGGGCAGCCGCTGGCCGCTTAGAATCAATCCTTCCAGTGGAAATCTTCATCCAACGGAATGTCATTTAGTGGTTCCTGCTGTAAAGAATTTCTTTCGTCCCGGTGTCTATCACTACAATCCTTTTTCTCATTGTCTGGAGCCGCGAGCGAAACTTTCAGAAAAAATATGGCAAGATCTGGAGAATCATTTTCAAACATCCGGATTTCTACTGGGTCTTAGTTCTGTTTTCTGGCGGGAATCATGGAAATACGGAGAACGGGCATTTCGATATTGTCATCTCGATGTGGGACATGCCTTGGCATGTGTTCGGTTTTCG
This sequence comes from Desulfobacterales bacterium, assembly GCA_018399715.1. GTDB lineage: Bacteria > Desulfobacterota > Desulfobacteria > Desulfobacterales > SKZT01 > M55B149. Next base: position 92,832 of record JAGYNR010000001.1, read on the forward strand.
GCAACCCTTTTCGGGTGGAAACTTATCTTTTTGAATGCATTATCCGATGAGCAAATTGAAACTATCCTGGGGTTTAGCAAAACCCAATGGCCTCCGGGGGAAAAAGAACACCCGGATTTACTTTGTTATGTCTTTCCCGTCGATAAAAAAAATGTTCCCCGGTATATTCCGGATAACCTGTTGCAGTGCTTTTCGACCATTGATTTTTTCGGAGTCCCCAATCCGCTCAGCCAAGAGCATGTGAACTGGGAAATTATTGACCATGCGGCTTCCCAGACAGTCAAACCCCAAACGGAACCTGTTGAGATTAAATTTGACAAGCATCAACCTTTTGTTGACACCCTAACGTTAGAATTACCGGCAGCCCCCATTATACGTCAAAGAAGAAGTGCTCAACAATTTGATCCGACTGCCTCGATAAGCTGTGAACAGTTTTTTTCTATTTTAGACAAAACACTTCCCAGAAACGGCTGTGCTCCTTTTGATGTTGAGCTGACATCTCCGGTAGCCCATCTTTTATTATTTGTTCATCATGTGACAGGTCTTGATCCGGGGTTATATTTTTTTATCAGATATTCGGATGACATTGATGAACTAAAATACCGATGCAAACCGGAATTTTTATGGACAAAAATTAACCATAATGTTCCGTTATTTTTGCTGGAAAAAGGAAATTTTCGCAAAGAAGCCGCACGTGTTAGTTGCTGTCAGGATATTGCAGGGGATAGCTGTTTTTCAGTGGGCATGATTGTAAACTTTAAGGAAACTGTCAACAATGCAGCGTACACCTATCGACAGTTGTTCTGGGAAACCGGCATGATCGGACAGGTTTTATACCTCGGAGCAGAGGCGCATGGGATTCGGGGAACCGGCATCGGCTGTTTTTTTGATGACCCTGTCCACCATCTCCTCGGTTTTAAAGATAATCGTTATCAAAGCCTTTATCATTTTACTATTGGAAAGCCGATTATCGATCACCGTTTAAAAACGCTTCCGCCCTATTATCATTTGAACCGAAAAAAAGAATAAATGAAGATTTAGTTAACAATAGGGGAGAAAAAAATGCCCAACCGGCTCATCAATGAAAAAAGTCCGTATTTGCTTCAACATGCTCATAACCCAGTAGACTGGTATCCCTGGGGAGAGGAAGCCTTTGGTAAAGCAAAAGCGGAAGATAAACCTGTTTTTTTATCCATTGGATATGCTACCTGCCACTGGTGCCATGTCATGGAAACAGAATCTTTCGAAGATGAAAAAACGGCTGAATATTTAAATGATACATTTGTGTGTATAAAAGTGGATCGGGAGGAACGTCCGGATATCGACAGTGTCTATATGGTCGTGTGCCAGATGCTCACCGGTCGGGGAGGATGGCCGCTGACAGTTTTTCTGACACCCGATAAGAAACCTTTTTTTGCCGCCACATATATTCCCAAACACTCACGATTCGGTCAGCCAGGACTTTTCGAAATATGTCCACAAGTAAAATCTATGTGGAAAACGAACCGGAATAAAATTTTAGAATCTTCTGAAAAGATTTCCGAAAACATCGGAAGAGCCTTTAAGTTTGAATCGGTTGATAAATTCAGCGTTACGGATTTGAAACAGGCATACGAAACACTGGATGGACTTTTTGACCCGGAAAACGGGGGATTTGGAACTGCACCAAAATTTCCGATGACGCATCGGATGCTCTTTTTAATGCGATATTATTACCGTACCGGGGAACCAAAAGCAATGAATATGGTCAAAAAAACGCTTCGGAATATGCGTCTTGGCGGTATCTGGGATCATGTAGGATTCGGATTTCACCGGTATTCCACTGACCGCACCTGGTTACTTCCTCATTTTGAAAAAATGCTTTATGATCAGGCGCTTATGGCCATGACTTATGTGGAGGCCTATCAGATTACAAAAGATAGTTTTTTTTCCCAGACAGCCGAGGAAATTTTTACCTATGTACTCAGGGATATGACAGCGGATAACGGCGGTTTTTTTGCAGCCGAGGATGCCGACAGTGAAGGAGAGGAAGGCAAGTTCTATGTCTGGACGCTGGAAGAATTCCGGCAAATACTGGGTACTGAAAGAGGAAAACTCTGGCAGCGGTTTTTGAATATGACACCTGAGGGAAATTTTACCGACGAATCAACAGGCCGGAAAACCGGCGCCAATATCCTTCATTTGAGTCAGTCCTTGGCTGAATGGGCCGAAAAGTTGGAAATGAACGTAGAAGAGCTGACAGAACGATGGGAAAATACCCGTGAAACCCTGTTTCATATCAGAAACCAACGGGTTCACCCGTTAAAGGATGATAAAATTCTCACGGATTGGAACGGATTGATGATTGCCGCACTGGCAATAGGAGGGCGGATTCTCGGAAAATATGCCTATGTCGATGCGGCCAGAAAAGCAGCAGCTTTTATCAGCAGCCAAATGACCAGTGAAAATGGGCTACTTTTTCACAGGTTTCGTGAAAACGATGTCAACATTCCAGCAACGGCCAATGACTATGCTTTTTTAATTTTCGGTCTGGTGGAGCTTTACAAAGCGACCTTTGAACCGGATTATCTCAGCCGGGCGATTGCTTACCAGCAACGGATGATAAAAGATTTCTGGGATGATGAAAATGGTGGTTTTTTTCTGAGCTCAGGAAGCGGGGAAAAACTTCCGGCACGTCCCAAAGAGCTTTATGACAGTGCCATACCATCATCTAATTCTGTCAGCTTGCTGAATTTGCTGAGTCTTTTCAGACTGACCGGAGATATCAAATGGGAGGAAAGGGCCAATGAGATAGCTGTTGCTTTTTCAGGTTCTGTGAAGGCAAATTTATCAGCCTTTTCATTTTTTCTGACAGGACTTGAATTTGTTCAGGGGCCCGGGCATGAAATCGTTATTGTCGGGGAACCAGGATCAATGGAAACCGGAAAAATGCTGTCCGTTATTTACGAAACCTATGTACCCAACTCTGTGATTTTATTAAAATCTTCTCCAACTGCCGGAAAAATTTCCGAAATAGCGCCATATACAACGTCTTTAAAATCCATAGATAACCATTCTACGGCGTATGTGTGCACACAATTTTCCTGCAGTCAGCCGACTACCGACGTGGAAGAATTAAAAGAAATGATAAAAAAGACCAGTTTCAGTTGACATTTTATCAGAGTCTTTTTAGCAAGTGTAAATCAAGACTGTTGAAATGGGGATGACACAAGCTCAAAGATCATAAATCAGAAGTCGTTAAAAAAAATTATTCAAATCAGGGTCGGAATCAAATTAAAATGGAAATTTCCCCCTGCTATCCGAAAAGGATATGATGTTTTTCCGTAGGAGACAGGCTCCAAATCTGGCCGTTTACAATCGTTTACCATTAACGTATTTGTTTGAATTACTGCCATCTTCGATTTAAAGAAGGTATCAGAATAGCAAAAGAATATCACTTTTTTTTGATAATCTTTTGATAATTATAACTATGTTATTCCCGTATCATAATCAGCATCATCTTGAATTTTTC
>JAGYNR010000010.1 GCA_018399715.1 Desulfobacterales bacterium
AGCTTTCATTTTGTCTCCTTAACTAGTGCCTGAACGAAAACTGTCTTTTTCGCCAATATCTGCGTCAGACTCAAATTTTAATCCTTGAAATACTCAATGTATGTCTGTGGTTAAAATTTTCATCTTCCTTGATCTTAACGAAAAATCCTGGTTTTCGTTCGGGCTCTAACTAATGAATGGTAATGGTAAAACACAAATTATCGCTTGCTAAATATACAAAATTTATAATACACATCATTTAGATTTTGACAAGGGTTCAGAAGTGAAAAGGTTAGTAGCATATTCTGATGCTTAAAGAGTCTCAACGAAATATTGAAAAGGAAAGTCTGGTATGTCCTGCTCGATGGAAACCGCAGCGATGGCCATGTATGAGATGGGATGGTCCATTGCCATGCCGTTTCTTTCCGTAAATCACAGACTTGTCGAGGGGCTCGATCAACGCTGTCTTAAGATACCGTTACCACGGGCTGATCTTTGGATTCAGGGTGCATCGGTTGGAGAATCATTTCTGACCAGAACTATTTTAACTCACTGGACGCCTGCCTCCCGGTTGAAGGTACTGGCAACAACCAATACACCTCAGGGAATGGATATTTTAACCCGAAACGGAAGAGAAAAAAAAATCAAAACCGATCAGGTTACCGCATCATTTGCTTATTTCCCCTTTGATAAACCATCCTTGATGAAAAAGGCAGTATCCAGTGTATCTCCCCGGTTGATGGTGCTTCTGGAAACAGAGTTATGGCCGGGGCTGCTGGATGCACTGACAAAAGCGGGCAGCAAAATACTGATCATTAACGGGCGGATAAACCCTGAAAGCCTTAATAAGTATATGCTGTGGCGGTCTTTTTGGAAAAACAGGGCACCGGACCGGATTTTGGCTGTTTCAAAAGAAGATGCTAAACGTTTTGCGATCCTGTTTGGGGAAAAACGGGTCTTTGTTATGTCCAACATTAAGTTTGACCAGATCAGTCCAGCATCAGCAGGGGCTGCTGTCTCCGAAAAAATAAAAAAAATCATTCCGAAAAATGCAGCTTTTGCAGCATTTGCCTCTATCCGTCAGGAAGAAGAACCGCTGGTTGAAAAAATGATAGCCAAGATTCTTGCTGAAAAGCCGGAAACCATTATCGGACTTTTTCCACGCCATATGTATCGTCTGGAATACTGGAAACGAATTCTGACCCAAATGGCCGTTTCCTGGAAGCTTCGATCTGAACACGAGGCACCGGCCAGGAATGGATCGGTCATTTTGTGGGATACTGTCGGGGAACTGGTTGCTTCTTATAAAATGGCAAAAACCGCATTTGTGGGTGGGAGCCTCGCACCGCTGGGGGGGCAAAATTTTCTTGAACCACTTACATGCGGCGTTATTCCGATTATCGGTCCTTCCTGGCATAATTTTTATTGGGTCGGCAGAGAAATTATGGAAAAGAGACTGGTGAAAATCGCTAAAGACTGGGAAACAGCGGCAACAATGATGATTGATAGTCTGCAAATGAACATCCCGCGCGAAACCGTTCACAGTAAAGCTATGGCATATATTCACAAACGACAAGGAGGAACCGCCCAGGCCGGTCGTGCCATCAATGAGTTGCTGGCACAATTTTAGAGTAAGCGATAAGCAGTGAACAGGGAAGCTAATAAATGCAACTGCTTACAGTCTTCTGTTAACTGCTTACTGCCTTAAACAAACATCATAAAGGTTTTTGCGTAACGATGAAAATTTTGAACAAATGCTATGGAATCATTCCATGCCGTTATGGGTCACAGCGGTTTGAAGGAAAACCATTGGCCCAGATTCTTGGAAAACCAATGTTCTGGCATGTCTATAACAGGGCTAGTCAGTGTGCAGCACTTCGGAAAGTCGTGCTGGCGACCGATGATAATCGTATCTTACGGGCGGCTGAAAAACTGGATGTTCCGGGAGTAATGACCCATCGCGATCATGCCAGTGGTACAGACAGGGTTCTGGAAGCTGCTCATATTTTGAAACTGCAACCGGATGCCATAGTAGTCAATATTCAGGGAGATGAGCCTGCATTGGCGTCGGATATGCTAAATCAGTTGGTGGAACCGTTTCAATCGTCTGAGGTGATGGTGACCACTTTAGCTCGCAAGATTAATCAAGCGGAATCTCAAAACGATGACCGTGTAAAAGTGGTTTTTGACAAGAAAGGAAAAGCCCTTTATTTTTCGCGCGCTCCGATACCATACCATCGGGATGGTGATGAGAAACAGTTTTACGGGCATATTGGGTTATATGGATTTCGGATGAATGTTCTCGAACAATTTGTTCATATAGGACCTGGTCGCCTGGAGAAAACAGAAAAACTTGAACAACTCAGGCTGCTGGAAAACGGTATTCCTATCCATATTGTGATCACTGAACACGAAAGTATCGGTGTGGACAGACCTGAGGACCTTAAACTGATAGAAAAAATGTTGAGCCGATAACTGATAACTGAAAATTAAAAATGGCAAGAAGACACAAGGGTTTATGTGACTCTTACCCGTTTTTCATGCCTTTAGCCACTACAAATCCTCCCTTACCAAAGCCATTTTGAATGATTTCCTGTTGTTCTCCGGGAATCAGCGTTTGCCTAAAGGTTAAATCTTTAAAACCAGCATCTGTGAAGTATTTGCTAACCTGCTGTGCAGAGAAAAAGGTGGCATCTTTGTAAAATACACTTGCATTGCGGTTATCGCTGTATTTTTTGCCCAATTTACTCTCTTTATCCACAAATCCCACAATCTGACACCCATAAGGCTTTAATATCCGGAATGCCTCCTGGAAGGATTTGAGAATGTCATCAACAAAACAAATGGTAGTTACCATCAGTACAAAGTCAAACTTGGAATCAAGAAAGGGCAAGCTCTCTGCCACACCCCGAAGAACCCGGATTCCCCGCCTTTTGGCTTTGATGGCCATCTTCTCCGATGGTTCCACGCCGATATTGATACCCAACGGCACTGCGAATTTGCCTGAACCTACGCCCACCTCTACCCCTCTTACCGGTGGAAGCGGCAATAATTGGCGTATTGCCTTCAATTCGATATGATAGATATCAGAATTCTTTTCGAACCATTTATCATATCGGTCACTATATTTTTCAAAGGGTTCTATCTTGGCCATATAAAATATCGAGTTATAAAGTTTATTTTATAACGTCAGTCAATACATTTTTCTTTTGAAAAATGCAATTCAATGATAACAAAAAGTGATAAAATCTGATAGCTCGTTTTTGCTTGAAAATACATTCTGCAGGGTCAATTTTGGCAAACCCGGGCTAAGAAAAAAATATCGATTCTAGTGATTACGATACGTTAGAAATATATTTAAAATCAAATTGGCAGCAAAAAAGAAACGTCGAACACAAGCCGGGATTATTAAAAAAGGATGGAAAATTTTCTTTTCGGTCATTTTATTCCTGGTAATCCTTACCATATTACAAGTCTTCTGCTTAAAATTTGTTAACCCGTCTTTTACCTTTCATATGGCTTTCTTGCGAATTCAGGAGATGATAACCGGAAAAATTTACCATCAACCGTCATGGTTCTGGAAAGATTTAAAGGAGATTTCTCCCCACCTGCGAAAGGCAGTTCTGGCTGCTGAGGATCAACGGTTTCCGGATCATTATGGATTTGATTTCGTGGAAATTAAACAGGTGGTTAAAGATATGTTGGATTCCAAGCGGATAAGGGGAGCGAGTACCATCAGCATGCAAAGTGCCAGAAGCCTTTTTCTCTTAAACAAAAGAAGTCTTTTGCGAAAATCTCTGGAGGCATATTATACGTTTCTCATAGAGCTTTTTTGGACAAAAGAACGAATTCTGGAAGTCTACCTAAACACAGTGGACTGGGGGACAGGTGTTTTAGGAGCAGAAGCAGCCGCCCGAAAATACTTCAATATAAGCTCTTCTGACATCAACGAGTTACAAGCAGCATCTCTTGCGGCAATTCTTCCCAGTCCTCACCGATGGTCTCCTTCAGGATCGTCTCCCCAGGTGCACTGGAGAATCCAGAAGATTTTAAATGACATGAAATATATGCCGTTAATATGAGCCGGTTTCATATGGTGTTTTTATTCAACATGTCCAAAAAACCGTAGAATTGTGAATTGACAGGAGCATGGCATTTTTTTATACTCCCCGAACTGTGAAATTAAAGAAGAGATTCGGTTTTTTTTGAATTCAATATAAAAAATCAGGCATATCTTAGCCATAAAGGGTTATCTCGGATGATTAAAATTAACGAAAATTATCTCAAACTAAAAGCATCTTATCTTTTTTCAGATATTGCAAAAAGGGTTCGCGCATTCCAGGAGGCTAATCCGGATATACAGGTGATTAAGCTAGGTATTGGTGATGTCACCAGGGCGCTTCCGGTGGTTTGTATCGATGCTTTGCATAAAGCGGTAGATGAAATGGGCACTGACAGCTCTTTTAAAGGATACGGACCTGAACAGGGATATCTTTTTTTAAGAGAAAAGATTGCTGATAATGATTACCAGGCAAGAGGTGCGGATATTTCTCCGGATGAAATTTTTGTAAGCGATGGCTCAAAATGTGATACGGCAAATATTCAGGAGATTTTCTCCGCAGACGCTAACGTGGCGATTCCTGATCCGGTCTATCCGGTTTATCTGGATACCAATGTGATGGCCGGACGTACCGGCGAAATCAAGGATGGCAGATACGAAGGTATCATTTATCTGGATAGTCTTCCCGAAAACCATTTTATACCAAAGCTTCCGACCGAAAAACCCGACCTGATATATCTTTGTTATCCCAACAATCCCACGGGTGCTACCATCTCCAAAGGAGAACTGGGTAAGTGGGTGGATTTTGCTGTGAAAAATCAGGCTATCATTCTTTTTGATGCTGCCTATGAGGCATTTATTCGCGACGAAAGTCTTCCAAAATCCATTTATGAAATTGAGGGTGCCAGGGAGGTTGCCATAGAATTCCGCTCATTTTCCAAAAATGCTGGATTTACCGGCACCCGGTGCGCTTACACAGTGGTTCCGAAAACTTTAATGGCCTATGACAAAAAAGGACACCGTCATGAGCTTCATCCGCTATGGAACCGACGTCACTGCACAAAATTCAATGGAGTTTCATATCCCATTCAAAAAGCTGCGGCCGCTCTTTACAGTAATGAAGGAAAAGATCAAATCCGTGAATTGACAGATTATTATCTTCAAAATGCCCGGCTCATTCGCCGGGAAATAACAGCTTTGGGGTACAACTGTGCCGGAGGAGAAGACTCGCCGTATATCTGGGTTGACGGCAAACGCAGTTCCTGGGAATTTTTTGACCTTATTTTAAATAAGGCAGGTGTAGTGTGCACTCCCGGTGTGGGATTCGGAAAGTGTGGAGAAGGTTTCATACGATTTAGTGCATTTAACAGCTTTGAAAATGTGCAAGAGGCCATGGAGCGCATCCGAAAGATACTTTAACGTATCATTTGTTAACGGCTTTTGAAAGTCTGCATAATAATTGATTATATTTTTTTCAAAATTTTTATGACATCATCCTCCGAAACATCTGTCCATATACGGTAGGCATCAGCCACTGCAAACGAAACCCCGCTTCGGATATTTGCACAATAAAGCGTTTGGACAGTTTGAGCGATGGTGCCGATTGATTCCAGATGACCGGTTGGTGAAGCCACAATGATTTTTTCTGGATCGTGTTTTTTGACTGCTTCCACGGCAACTCTCATGGTAAATCCGGATGCCAGACCATCATCAACGAGGATAACGGTTCGACCTGAAAATACCGGAACAGTTTTTTCTCCTCTTAACAGATGAATTCGGCGTTCAACTTTTCGGGTGGTTTTCCGGATGCCGTCTTCCACTACCGGCCTTTTTAACCCCAGACCTTTGACCAGGGGCTCATTTAACCGGGTTGTGCCGTCAAATGCTACTGCGCCATAACCAGCCTCGGTGTTCCACGGAAGTGTAATTTTGCTGACTACTGCCACATCCATTTGGAGAACAAGTCTTTCAGCCATAATTGCAGCTATGGGAACGCCTCCGGCAGGAATGGCTAATATAAGGGCATCTGAATTTTCAAATTTATCAAGCATTCCGGAAAGTACTTCGCCGGCATGGATTCGGTTTTCAAATACATGCGTTTTTTCTCTTAAAGACAGCAAATCATAGACATTTTCAAAATTCGGATACTTTTGCAATGATTCGCCGCTGATATTATCAAAATTTATCATTTTTTTATCCGGCTTTGATTTATGGGTTGTTTTCATTGGAAACGTTCCTGTCAAGAAACCTATTTTCAGCCATTGATTAAATTGTTCAGCAGGTTAAGTGAAAAGCACCTGCTACCGCTTTGTTTTGTGAAAATAAATGATTAAACATTTTTACGGCATCGTTAGTATTTTCAGCATACAAACGAATATTTTTTTGCTCCAGCTCCCTTTTTAATGAAGACGGAATTTTCATATGACCGGCATAGCCCATGCCGATTACCAAAATTGACGGTTTGGCCGACAGGATATCCTCGATATCTTCAAGCCGTAAACGATGTCCTTCCTTTCGCCACCAATTGCCCTTTACCTTCCCGTTTATAATCTTTAGATCATTGTGGTGGGTTTTGCCCTCTATTGTCATCTTTCCGGTTGCATAATGATCAATCATGGTTGCACCTCAATTTTTTATTTCATTTGTTATTGCTTGTTATTTAGTGTCTGAACGAAAATTGTCTTTTCCACCAATATCTGCGTCAGACTCAAATTTTAATCCTCGAAATACGCAATGTAATGTATGCTTGTGGTTAAAATTTTCGTCTTCCTTGATCTTAACGAAAAATCCTGGTTTTCGTTCGGACACTATTTAAATTAATAATTTTTATTGATAAAATCAAATTTCAGGTATCCTTGTTCGGTAATTTTAATTCTGGTTATGTTTTTGCAACCAATTTTCCAATGGAATTTTTAAAGGTTTCCATTGGGTATTGACAGTGAAGAAATGGCCAAAATTAGAATTGCTGGTCAACAGTCACAATTGAGTTGCTTTTTTTCAGGGTTTGTTGGATTTTGTTATGTTGAGATAATAAACCGATTGCATGTGGTTTACCTCGATCTGCTGATCAAAATTTTTTACCGATTGTCCAAAATTATGGCAATTTCAGAAAAAAAATGAATGAATTCTATCAAATAAACCTTATAAAAGATCAAAGTTCTTACGATAAGATTCTTAATGCCAAGCATCAACTGGAAATGATTTTTGATCTCCACCAGGAAGGCCTAGTTTTACTCAACCGGGAATTAAAAATTATCAGAATCAATAAAACCATGGCAGGATGGGTCGGCCAGAGACCGGCCGATGTAGTGGGTAAAACCTGCTATCAGGGACTTTGGACGCTTCCCCGTCCATGTACCTTTTGTCCGGTAAACAATATTTTTACAACCGGCGAAGCTGTTCACGGAATCGAGGAAACCCTGGAAATCGACGGTCAACAAACATTTTGGTCTATATCCTATTTGCCGGTTGTTGAAAATGGGCGTGTGGAAATGGTGATGGAACGTTACAGGGATATAACAGAGGAAAAAAAATTTTTTGAAATGCAAATTCGTACGGAAAAATTGATTTCCCTTGGCATGATGGTAGCAGGGGTAGCCCATGAAATCATGAACCCGCTTTCCGGCATTTCCGGCATTGCCAATAATATGTTGAACATGCCTGAACGATATGGAATCAATGAAACTGGACAAGACCGAATTCATACGATACTTGACTCCACCACGCGGATGCGGACAATTTTAACTGATCTGTTGAATTTTTCGGGACCCAAGCAATACACGATGAAAAAGGCCGATTTAAGGCAATTGATTGAAAAAGCATTCAGTATTATTCATTTGAAAGGATTTAAAGATATCGAAACATCCATTCATATCGAAGATGAAGATAACATTACTGAAATAATGTGTGATTCTGAAAAAATCCTTATTTCATTGGACAACCTTATCCATAATGCCGCTTACTCGGTTATGGAAAAGGCGAAACAACAAAAGAGAGAGAATAATGAATACCAGGGGTATATTAATGTTACATTGAAAAAGCGGGATAAAAAACTGATTATTTTAGTAACTGACAACGGAATGGGCATCTTTAAAAGTGATATGCCGCGAATATTTGATCCTTTTTTTACCACAAAGAGTCCGGGTGAAGGTACAGGACTTGGTTTAAGTATCACAAACCAGATTATTATTGAGCATCAGGGAGCTTTATTTGTCAACAGTTCTCCGGTAAAAACAGTTTTCACCATAGAGCTTCCCATTGACCTGTCAGAGGAGAAAAATCGTTGAAATCCATCCTTGTTATAGATGATGAAACCGTTATCCGGGAGATGTTAAAAGATTATTTGGATCAAACTTATGAAGTCCATACGGCTAAAAACGGTGAAGAAGTACTTAGAAGGACTGATTTGGGGAAATTCGATCTTGTAATCGCTGATATTAACATGCCGGGGATGAAGGGGTACGAACTGCTTCAACAGATTCGATTTCGGTTTCCCAAGGTCAGAACTGCTTTGATTACAGCCTACGATGTGGACAATTATATCCGCCTTTGTACCGAACATGGTATATGCAATATTATTGCCAAAACTGTACCTTTTAATTTTAGTGAACTCAATTTGGTTGTCGAAAATCTCATCACGGGGAATATATTTAGCCTTGACCGGTATATGTTAGCTGAATATGAAGCGTTGGGGCACTATACCCTAAAAAATTCCGCCGAAGCCAGAATGGCGCCGGAAACCGTAGCGGCGTTATTCGAAAAAATCCGGGATAAACATAATGATATTAAACTTGTTATGACGGAAATAATAACAAATTCGTTGTACCATGCACCCAAAAATCAAGTGGGACAAGAAAAATATGAGGCATTGTGTGAGGTTTTTTTGGAGGAAAAAGAATATGTTGAAGTTTTTTGTGCCAGGGACAAAGAAAAATATGGTGTGTCTGTTACAGATTTTTCCGGAAACCTGAAAAAGGAAACAGTCCTGAAAAAAATTGACCGTCATACCTCTGGTAAAGGTCATTTTGACATATCCGGCAGAGGAATCTTCCTTTCCCGTTGCATGGCGGACCGAATGATTATCAATATTGACCCGGGTCGAAAAACCGAAATAGTGTTGCTGTTTTATTTCGAAGACACCTACATGGGATACAAACCAATTTATGTAAATGAGCTGTAACTACTTACCTTCAATGGCTTAACGGATACTGCAAGACATAATTGTACGGCATCTTTAAAATTCCAAGCATCTGAATTTAATTCCGATCTTATAAAACCTTTGGACTTGCTCATCGCAGAAACTGTTTTATATTGCTTATAATATGTGATCTTGTTAAATTATCTCGTTGAAATAAATGATTATGAAAGGAACTTTTTATGAAGTTAGCCGTAAGCGGTAAAGGGGGAGTGGGTAAAACCACTTTTGCCGCCCTTTTAATTAGAACTTTAAATGATCAGGGACACCATGTCCTGGCCATTGATGCTGATCCTGATGCCAACCTGGCTGCAGCGGTAGGAATAGACGGTGCAGAAAAAATCGTACCGATTGCTGAAATGAAGGAAATGATTTTTGAACGAACCGGGGCGCAACCTGGAACCATCGGTGGTTTTTTCAAGTTAAATCCCAAGGTGGATGATCTTCCTGACTCACTTTCATCCAAAATGGACAATATCAAGCTAATGCGACTCGGCGGTGTTAAAAAGGGAGGCGGCGGATGTATCTGTCCGGAAAGCACCCTCTTGAAAATGCTGGTAACCCATATTGTATTGGCCAGAAATGAACTCGTGGTGATGGATATGGAAGCCGGTATTGAGCACCTGGGCAGGGCGACAGCCAGTGCTGTCGATAAATTGCTGGTGGTGGTGGAACCCGGACGCCGCAGTATTGATACGGCAACTCATATACAGCGTTTGGCTGGTGAAATTGGTCTTAAAAATATTGCTCTCATTGGAAATAAAATCCGAAACCAAAAAGATGAAGAATTTTTGAAACAAAATTTATCGGATTTTCAGTTTTTAGGGTTTATCGCCTATGATGATGCTTTGGTAGAAGCCGATTTGAACGGGTTTTCACCTTACGATGTTCAATCTATGGCAAAGGACGAGGTCGCCGGAATCCTCCGGAAGCTTCTGTAAATTTATGCAAAGAAAACAACAACCAGAGCGACGGGGAAAAGGATATACAAAAAAATTCCGGTTTCCAAATATAAAACCGGGTGCAGATTCAAGTCTAAAAAAAGTCTTTGCAACCATCGGGGTGCCGGAAAAAAGGCCTTTTGTTCCTGATTCTTACCAATCAAGGGCGGTGTCGGCCATAGATCGCGGAGACTGTCTGGTGACTGCACCCACAGGTGCCGGAAAGACATGGATCGCTGAGCAGGCGATCCGAAAAGTATTCCAAAAAAACGGAAAAGCCTGGTATGCGTCGCCGCTTAAAGCCCTTTCCAACGCTAAATTTGATGAATTTTCAGCGATATTCGGACGGGAAAATATCGGAATTCTCACCGGGGACAGAAAAGAAAATCCGGAAGCCCCGATTATTGTAGGAACCACTGAAATTTTGAGAAATCAGCTCTACGATGCGATGCATCGGGGCGAATTTCTGGAAACAGATTTTGTTGTGCTGGATGAAGCACACTTTTTGGGCGATGAGGACCGGGGGGTGGTCTGGGAGGAAATCATGATCTACCTCCCTGACCGGATTCCTATTCTCATGCTGTCGGCGACTATCGGGAACGCCCATCAGATTGCCCGATGGCTTGCGTCAATCCGGGAGAGAAAATGCATTGTCATCCAGGAAAAAAAACGACCTGTGCCGTTATATCCATTGTTTTTTCATCCTTCAGGGACACTGCTTCCCCTTTTGTCCGAAAAAGCCGGCAAAGGGAAAAAAAAGCTCAACAAAAAAGTCGCTGCCTATATCAATATGAAGCATTCCCCCTATCTTTCACCACCGGGCAGACTTCCTCCATTCGGCAAGATACTGAAAGTATTAAGAAAATATAATCTTTTGCCGGCTTTATTTTTTTTGAAATCCCGTGCAGATTGTGACGGAGCCGTGGAATTGTGTCATGAAAATATTATCCGTGACAACCACAGACAAACTGCCATTAAGGAACGTATTGCTGAACTGGCCCAACAAAGCCCGCATATTTTTCAGCACCAACAGTTGGATCATCTGGAAAACCTGGCTGTTGGAGCACATCACAGCGGACAGTTGCCCTCCTGGAAAATTCTTCTGGAAACACTGATGACGGAGGGATACCTGGACGCCGTCTTTGCAACCTCAACCGTTGCAGCAGGTGTTAATTTTCCGGCACGAACGATTGTGCTCCTTAATTCAGATCGTTTCAACGGACGTGAATTTCTGCCGTTGACATCCACTGAATTTCATCAGATGACCGGAAGAGCCGGGCGACGCGGCAAAGACCATATCGGATTTATGGTGGTTATACCTGGAAAGTTTATGGATATTCCCTTGATTGCCCAATTGACGACTTCTTCGCCTTCGCCCATTTTCAGCCAGATCAAAACCACTTTTTCCATGGTATTAAACCTGCTGCTTTCCCATTCTCCAAATGAAATCGAGGACTTACTTAAAAAATCGTTTGCCAGCTACTTAATTTTCGAACAAAATCAGAAAAAGCCAAAACGGAAACGCTTTGATGTGACGCAAAATTTTTTGCGGGAGGATTTTCAAAATCATCTGAATTTTTTAATCGAAACCGGATATGTAACTGAAGCGGGTCACCTTACCGACGACGGAGAATGGGCCAGCCAGCTTAGAATCGATCAGCCCCTGCTGATTGCGGAGGGATTTAAATTGGGATTATTTCCTGACAATGATCCCTCGTTAATGGCAGCAATGATAACGCTGTTTGTCAATGAAAGGGAATCCGACGACCGCTTTGACAAGTCTGACCTTCCCGGAAGCTTTATTTCTACCTTTTTCAGGGTAAAGTCGGGACTGATGCCGTTTGCCGAACTGATGAAAGATCGCGGATTTATGGTGCGCCCTCTTTTTATCAGACCTTCTTTGACTATTTATGAATGGTCCCGGGGGAAACCATGGGAACAGGTACTCGAAACCTCAGAAATGTCCGAGGGAGATCTTGCCATGCTGATTCTCAGAACTGCTGATAATTTGCGTCATATCAGGGCGATTTATGATGTTTTTCCATCAGCCGCAAAAAATGCTGCAACCGCTATTGAACTGATTATGAGGGAACCGGTCATTACCTACTACGGCTAAAAAAATAATTCATCGATCCTGCTGTTTATTCAATGACAGATAACCGAAAAGCCGTTTGGGGTTGGGTGCTTTACGACTGGGCCAATTCAGCTTTTGCCACAACAGTGATGGCTGGGTTCTTTCCGGTTGTTTTCAAACAATACTGGAGCCAGGGGACGGATATTAATATCAGCACCGCCCGGCTTGGTTTTGGAAATTCCGCCGCCTGTCTGATCGTTGCTATCATGGCGCCTGTACTGGGAGCCATTGCAGATAAGGCCTATGCACGAAAAAAATTTCTGATTTTCTTTGCTTATCTGGGTGTTGCAATGACCGCCGCGCTGTTTCTGGTGCCCAACGGGCAATGGATACCTGCCATTGTTATATATGTTTTGGGTATCATTGGCTTTTCAGGAGCCAACGTTTTTTATGATGCGCTTCTTCCTTCTGTAGCAAATCAAACCAATATTGACTGGATTTCCAGTCTGGGCTTTTCTTTTGGGTATCTGGGGGGAGGCCTTTTATTTTTAATCAACGTGCTGATAGCAACAATGCCGGAAACGTTTGGGTTTTCCGACACGAGTTTCGCCGTAAAATTTTTCTTTCTAATGGTAGCAGCATGGTGGGGTGGCTTTTCGGTTTTTATGATTTTATGGGTGCCCGAGGATAGAAGTACTATACGTGGTGTTAATAAAGGCAAGCTGATCGCAGAGGGATTTCGTCAGTTTGTAAAAACGCTTAAAAAATTACGCCGATTAAAAACGGCCTTTTTGTTTTTGATAGCCTATTGGTTTTATATTGACGGTGTCGGTACAATTATCAAGATGGCTGTTGATTATGGGCTTTCTCTGGGATTTTCACCGATGGGGTTAATCGTCGCACTTCTGATTGTCCAGTTTGTTGGATTTCCTGCAGCCATAGGATTTTCGCAACTGAGCCGGTGGATCGGCGTTCGAAGTGCTATCTTTCTTGGTATCAGCGTTTACCTGATGGTTACGCTTTCCGCTACCCAGATGACCCATCAAAATGAATTCTATATTCTGGCTGTCGCCATCGGTTTGGTACAAGGGGGTATACAGGCATTGAGCCGTTCATATTTTTTTCGTCTCATACCATTGAAACAGGCCGGCGAATTCTATGGATTCTACAATATGATCGGAAAACTGGCTGCAATCTTAGGCCCCACCTTGATTGGCCTGGCCGGGCTTTTTGCCCGGTGGGTTCTCATGCCGCCGTCCCCTACACCCGAAGAAATGAAAGCAATCGGACATCTTGGCTCCCGATGGGCCATTGCCTCGGTAGGTCTGTTGTTTATTCTTGGAGCAGTTTTCCTTTATTTTGTGGATGAACAAAAAGGCAAAGACGATATCCAATTATTTGAAAAAAGGATATAAGCACATGTTGATTTCTGATATGTCTTTTGGAGCAAAATTCTTGTTTTTAATTTTTAATTATATTATTTTAAAATTTGATTGAAAACTTGTTAAATTCAATTGAGGGAATTTTTGATGAAAGACAAGATTATTACCTGCATTCAGTGTAATGAACCATTTATCTTTACAGCCGAAGAACAAAACCGCTATCATGCCAGGGGGTTTGATGAACCAATTCGCTGTCCCAACTGCAGAAAGAAAAAATCTAAAGAAACCAATATAAACCAGCCATGGAAAGATCAGGGCCGAAAAAAACACAGACGTCATAAAAACCGAAAAAATTTTAAGGAAAATTCCCTGGAATAGTGAAACGGTTACCTATTATTTTAATAGCAGGATTTGCTGTCTTATATTTTTATAGTAGTGCGGATTGCGACTACGGTAATGATATTGTCGACGCTGCCCGCTGCCAAATAGGAAAAACAGTTATTTATGATCCCGCGTATCATTCGTTAACCTACCCCGATGGGGATATTCCGATCGACCGGGGTGTCTGTACAGATGTTGTTATTCGGGCACTTCGCACAGCATTGCATTTTGATCTGCAAAAACTTGTCCATGAAGATATGACTGAAAACTTTTCCTGTTACCCCAATAAATGGGGACTGCCCTATCCGGATAAAAACATTGATCATCGGCGGGTACCCAATCTTCGGGTCTTTTTTAAACGGCAGGGATGGGATTTAAATATTTCAAAAAGGCCGGAGGACTATCGTCCGGGGGATATCGTAACCTGCCTGATTCCACCCCGACTGCCGCATATTATGATTGTGAGCAACAAAAACAACAGAACCGGCCGTCCTCTGGTTATCCACAACATTGGTGACGGAACCCGTGAGGAAGACCGGCTGTTGGAGTTTAAAATTACCGGTCACTTCAGAATCAACCGGATTCAATAAGCTTGTCAACCAGTTTTTCAAAATACTTTAATGCACTTTTCACCGGTTCGGACGTTCGAAGATCCACTCCTGCCGCTATGAGCTCATCCAGCGGAAATTGACTGCCGCCCAGCGTTAAAAAGTGTAAATAAGCATCTCTGGCGGTTTCATCGCCTGATAGTACGTTTCGTGCCAGAGCAAGGGCGGCGGATATCCCGGTAGCATATTGATAGACATAAAACGCCGAGTAAAAATGAGGAATCCTCAAACATTCCAGACAAAGCTCATCATCGACGGTCAGTGTTTCACCAAAATAGCAATCAATCAATTTCCGGTATTCCCCGGTAATCGTATCAATCGTCAGCGGTTCGTTTTTTTCCGTCATTTCATGGATGATCTTTTCGAATTCGGCAAACATGGTCTGCCTGAATAGCGTACCCCGAATGTTATCTATTTCTCTGTTTAAAATGTATGCGGTCATTTTCGGATCATTTCTGTTTTTTTCAAGCAGGTAATGACTCAGCAGGACTTCGTTGAATGTGGAAGCCACTTCAGCAACAAAGATCGTATAATTGTGGTAAACATAAGGTTGATGCCGGTTTGAGAAATAGGAATGCATGGAATGCCCTGCCTCGTGTATCAGGGTATAAAGGCTGTTTAAATTTTTGTCTTCATAGTTCAATAAAATAAACGGGGGTGAATCATAGCATCCGGAAGAATATGCACCGCTTCTTTTGCCCTTGTTTTCATAGCGATCGACCCATCCGTTTAGCAGTCCTTCCGACATGATCTGCGTGTATTGCGATCCTAACGGAGACAAAGCGCGTTTGGCGGTTTCGACAGCCGCATCATAACTCATTTTAAAATTGATTTCTGAAACAAGTGGAACATAGGTATCATAAAAATGGAGCTGCTCTAGTTTAAGCGTCTTCTTTCGGTATTTCAGATACTTAAACAGCGCAGGAAGATGATGGTTAACCGTTTCGACAAGATTGTCATAAACCGAATCCGGTACATTGTCTTTAAAGAGTGCTGCCCGACGACAGTTTTCATAATTTCTGACCCGGGCATAAAAATAATCTTTTTTAACAGAGTTAGACAGTGTTGCCGAAATCGTATGCTTATGATGGTCATACACCTGATAATATTTAAAAAAAGCCTCTTTACGGATTTCCCGATCCGGGTTCATCAAAAACGTAATGAAGTTTCCGTGGCTCAACTCGATTTCATTTCCCTCATTGTCTTTCATCGTTCCAAAATTCAGATCCACATTATCGAGTTGACCAAATACCTGCGAGGGTGTCCTTGCCAACTCCTGACTCATGGCCAGAATTCTTTCAATGGAAGGTTCCAAGATATGCGGTTTTAACCGTAACTTTTTTTGAAGATAAAATTTATAGGGAATCAGCCGTTTCCCGGTTATAAATTTAGTCATGGCTTCATCAGGAACTGCAATAATTTCAGGTGTTAAAAAGCTTGAAAGCTCACCGGCTCGATTAGAGAGGTTGACAACCCTGTCTAAAAGTCCCAGATAAAATGAGTTGGATTTATCCTGATCGCTTTTCAGATGAGCGTAGGTGTATAGCCTGTCAATCCGGCGGGAAATCTCAAGATCGAATTCTATGGCATCTGCGAGTATATCTGCGGATTTGTGTAAAAGTCCTTTGAATTGGTCATAATCATTTATTTTTTGTTTCAGTTGTGTAAATTCATTCTGCCACTGGACATGGGATGAAAACAAGGGAGACAGGTTCCATTTGTGATCATCCAGGATTTCATTTCTTTTCAGTATTGTGCGAACCATTTGGGGATCTCCTTTAATTTGAATTAAGCATGGACTCTATTGAATAAGATTTTCCGTCGGTTGAAAATTCTATCGCACCGTTTACGTCGGTTCGAAAAATTTGGCATTTTCTTTTACGATATCGCTGCAGAACCTGATCAGCGGGCATACCAAAGCGGTTTTGCCATCCGGCGGAAATCACCACAGCGTTTGGGTTTACACGGGCCAAAAATTTCAGGGTACTTGAGGTTCTGCTGCCATGATGAGGGGCAACTAGCACAGTGCTTTTCAGCGCATGGCCTCGTATTTGACAAAGCTCTGCTTCTGCCGGGGCCATGATATCTCCCGTAAACAGTACCGAAATCGAACCGGTTTGAACTTTCATTACCAGCGAATTATTGTTGGTATTATCGGTTTCTTCCCGCTCCGCCCGGTTTCGATAATTCAATGAGGGATACATAACATTAACCGACACACCATTAATCTGATGAACCCCCAAAATACTGTCTAATGACGGGCAGTCGATATTTTTTTGCCGAATAATTTCCATAAACCGGGTATATCCCATGGTATCTACTGACTGATGATTTGTCCAAACAGAATTTACATTAAAATTTTCCGCAATGTAAAGCAGTCCGTTCAGATGATCAGCATCTGGATGGGTCAAAACCAATGTATTGACGGTTTTAATTTTTTTTCGCCACAACAGAGGCGCAACGATTCTTTCACCGACATCAAAAACGGAATTATCTGAAAAACCGCCCCCGTCGATCATCATGATATATCCGCAGGGAAACTCTAGTAAAGCCGCATTTCCCTGCCCCACATCTATAAAGGTAATCTGTAGCTTGTCTATGTTAAAACGATCGAAACGCCAGTAAGCGATATCCACACACGTAATCAGAAAAATAGCGGTAGAGACCAATAAAAGTTTTTTCTTACTGCACAGCCTCCAATGCAGCACCAGCAAAAACATACCATAATAAAGAATAAGTTCTGTTAAAGAAGGGGTTATTGTCTTAACCGCAGAAAATTTCAGTTCGGAAATATAGTGTATGATTTCCAGGGAAAACGATAAGACCGCGCCTGATATTTCGAATCCCAGGCCGGCCAGGATCTGACTTACCGGAAGTATAAATCCTGAAATCAGGCCCAGCGGTACCACTAAAAATCCGACCATGGGAACGACAATAAAATTGACCGGAAGTCCTACCAGAGATATCTGGTTGAAATAGTACATGGCCAGTGGGAAGGTTCCGAGTATCGCAAACAGAGAAGACAGAAAAAAACCGGAGAAAATCATTATCATCCGGTTTTTTATATCACCTGTTTTTTTGGAAAGCGTTAAGCTCGAAAAACCTGATAAAATTGCCAGAACCGCGGAAAAAGACAACTGGAACGACACGCTAAACAGTGCTGGTGGATATATGATTAAAATTATCAAGGCAGCTACCGCCAACGTATTAATTGAATCGTGTTTTCTGCCGATTAAAAATGTCATCAAAAATACCGATACCATAATTACGGCTCTTTGAGTTGATGGTGACATCCCGGCCAACAGCCCATAGGTTACAACCGGAAATAGTGTCAGCAGAGCTGCTGCCTTGCGGACCCATCCATTCCAGAGGAAAACAGACACTCTCGAAAGCAACACCGAAAAAAGTATGAAAAAAACGGTGGCCACAATACCGACATGAAGACCCGAGATAGCCAGCAGATGCCCCATCCCCGAACGGTTGAAATCATTTCTGAGTTTATCATCGATACCGTCTCGATCTCCTACTACAAGGGCTTTCATGACCGCTGAAGTGGGATTTTCTCCCAGCGTTTCAGTTATAAAAGCAGCCGTTTTCTGACGTATCTGTAAAATAGTTTTTCCAACCCCAAGTACCTTAGGGTTCCGGGTTACCGAAAGCTTTTCAAAAGAGGCCCAACTGGAAACATGAATATTTTTAAACGCCATAAATCGTTCGTAATTAAATCCACCCGGATTGTGAAAATTTCGTATCTTTCGAATTTTACCTGAAAACCTGATGGTATCTCCTGGTAAAAAATCAGGTGTATAGGTTTTTGTATCTACTCTACAGGTCACCCGAAGTCTTCCTGTTGTGTCAAGCGATAACGATTTTTTTTCAAGACGATGTACGTTTAAAACAAATTGTATCCTGTTTTTTTTCCAAATGATCGGATCATTATCGACAATTCCCGAAATTTTCCACCTGTGAGACGTTGCATGGTAGATGATATGATTGGAGGGGAGAGACGGTGAAGTCCAGGGCTGAATAGAAAGATATCCCAAAGCACAAAAAAGGGCACCGATGACAAAAAATAAAGTCCTGCGTTTAACAATTCCCATAACAACCGGTATCAACACAAAACCGGTTATTAAAAGAACCCAGTGTGCCAGGCCGGGAAACCAGGTGCCAACGGCAATACCAACCATTAAAAAAATTG
The DNA here is from genome assembly GCA_018399715.1 of Desulfobacterales bacterium. Lineage (GTDB taxonomy): Bacteria > Desulfobacterota > Desulfobacteria > Desulfobacterales > SKZT01 > M55B149. The sequence goes on from JAGYNR010000010.1 coordinate 18,818, forward strand.
TAATGGGAATCAGTGGACGAAAAAAGATGGTATCCTTCATCTTTTTGATAAAACTCCCATGCTCTGCCGGAGATAAATAGTGCCTGGACGAAAACTGGCTTTTTCGCCAATATCTGCGTCAGACGCAAATTTTAATGCTCGAAATACTCAATGTATGCCTGTGGTTAAAATTTTCATCTTCCTTGATCTTAACGAAAAATCATAGTTTTCGTTTGGGCACTAAATAACCGGATCATAATGAATCGGTTGGATACAGTCAATACGGTATTTGGAATATGACCTGATTTGAGTTATATTTAAAAAGGACTCAATTTTTTGAAGTCCGAAATCCAACCGAAGGAGGTCGACATGCGTATCCATCTGAAAGAAATCCCGGAAAACGGGCTAACATTGGAATTTGAAGAAAATGTCAAACATTATCCGATTTTCACTGAAATGAAGGAGTTCAAATTTCTCGATCCGTTGACCGTAGAGCTTCAATTACGGCGAGCTGATCAATCCATTGAAATGAAAGGAAGATTGAAAACCAGGGGAATAATGACTTGCAGCCGATGTTTAAAACCGTTTGTTCAACCATTAAAAAGCGACTTTCGTCTGATATATGCCAACCGCCCGCAAAGTATCTATCATACACGGGAGACAGAGCTGTCTGCAGAGGATGTTGAACTGATACTTTTCGACGGCGAGATTATTGATACGTATCAGGCGATTTATGAGGAAACCTTGGCAGCATTGCCGTCAAAGCCCCTTTGCCATCCGGACTGTAAAGGTCTTTGTCCCCGTTGCGGAAAAGATTTGAATCGGGGGGCATGCCAATGTAAAAATGAAGAAGTTGATCCCAGGCTCGCTGTTTTAAAACAATTTAAGGTGGTCAGAAATCGCTGATATTATAGAATTTAAAAATTATGTTTTTGAAACATTCAGAAAATGTTTAACTCTCATTAAAAAAACTGACCAGGTTAATTTAAAAAATTTTCGTTTGACTTTACCAATTTCTTTTCTGACAGGCCCGGTATCATCACAAAAAGTAACCAGACAAACTTCCGGTCTGGCATCTGAAGGGAAAATACACGGGCCTTTCCCATTTTTTAAAAATACGCAGTCCATTGGAAAAAAGGGTTTTTCTTTTTTCAGACATTCAAGGATTTTTGGTTTCAAATCCGGTCTTATTGTCATAATATACAAAAAATCAAATTGATTTATTATCAAATCAAGCTGTACATTCCGGCAGCACATTCCATTGCATCTTTCTAGGCACCTTCGCATGAACTTACCAGATTTTTTTTGCAGCTCAATCTCCGCAGAGCGGATTTCCTGGCAGATGTTTATTATTTTCTTTTTATCTTTGTCATCAAGGGCAAAGAGGATTTTTTCGGCCTGTTTGAATTGATGATACAATGACATAATTATTAATTGAATTATTTAGTGTCTGAACGAAAACTGTTTTTTTCTCCAATATCTGCGTCAGACTCAAATATCATCAAGTCTTTTATAGATCTATTCATTTTTTTCCAACGCCGGAGATGGGCAAATTAACAAAAACCTGAACATCGAGTAATAGGTCCCGGAATGGGATAACCTACTACGTGTTAACCGCCACTGAAATTTTATTATTTTACACTCTTAACTAAGATAAATAGGATTTAACTTGCCATTGGCTTTTTTTTTGATAAATTACAAACAATAAGAGAGATGGCGTTACTATTTTTTGCTATGACTCTAAATGTTCATATAAAATCGTTATCGCAAACTGAAGGAGATAAAATGGTGGAATTAAACAGTCATGGGATAGAAACCCTGAGTCGCTTTGCAATCGATGTCACCAGGCGTTTGGGCGAAGAAGCAATGACTTTTTATGGAAAAGGCGACCCAACCGTAAAATTTGACGAAGAACTGATTACCAAAGCGGAAATTCATCTGGCGGAATTCTTTCAAAATGCGTTGCATCAAAATTACCCACAGCATCAGGTTTTTCGCAGTGTTTCTAAGGATACAGAATATACCCATGAGGAAAAGCGTTACCTCTGGATTTTTGACCCATTAGATGGTGTTTCTAATTTTCAGGCCGGAATTCCTGTTTGGGGCATATCTCTTGCCCTTTTCGAAAATTTCTGGCCGATTTTCGGAGCTGTTTATCTGCCTGCCACCGGCGACTTGTTTTATGCTTCTGCTGGTGGAAAAGCCTTTCGCAACGATCTGGAAATACACGTCTCCAATTTGGAAAATATTAATGATGAAAGTCTGATGTTTATTTATTCCCGTTTCCACCATGACTTCAATGCTTCCTTTCCGGGTAAGATATTCAATATGGGAAGCACGGCTGCTCACATGTGTTACATCGCTACCGGCCGGGCAGATGTGGCCATCATATCCCACGAATCATACCAAGGACTGGCAGCCGCCCAGATTATTATCGAAGCAGCAGGGGGAAAAATTTTCAAAATGGATGGCTCCGAATTCCATCTGGCCGATTACCTGGACGGACAAAAGATTGAAGAGCGCCTGATGGTTTTAGCTCCCGGGATTTACTCACAAATCAGAAGCTGTATCCAAAAAAACAGTTAAGCATGGCCGCTCTTCATCTTTCAAAAAAACGAATTTCCGGAAAGAATTATTATGCCAAACAAAATACTGATCGTTGAAGATGAACCGAATATTGTTGTCCCTTTACGGTTTATAATGGAAGAAAACGGATATGAAGTCTCGATTGCCGTTACTGGTGAGGAGGCGGTGCAGATACTAGCCAAGGAGAAGCCAGACCTCATTCTCCTGGATATTATGCTTCCGGGTATGGATGGCTATGAACTGTGTCAGATGATACGCCAAAAGCCCGATTGGGAAGATATCCGAATTGTTTTTTTGACAGCCCTGGGACGCGAAGCAGACATGGCAAAAGGATTAGCCCTGGAAGCCGATGCATATATCACGAAGCCCTTTTCCAACAAGGAGGTCGTCGATAAGGTCAAAGAATTGCTGAAACAAAATTAAACATAAAGGTCATGATCCTAAAAAAAAACAGATAGAGCGAGCAGAGGACAGAGGACAGAAGTCAGAGGTCAGAAGTCAGAGGTCAGAGGACAGAGATCAGTGAGCAGTAAAACACATAAATTCGACTGGTTACTGCTTACTGTTTTTTTATTTACTGCTTGATTCGTAGCAGGATTTTTTACCGTTGCGGACGTTCACCCAATTTCACATTGATCCGTTTGAACTGGTGATTCCGAAGTATTTTTAATTCAACGACATCTCCGGGTTCCTCTTCCCGGAGATACTTGATCAGTTCCTCGGATGACGTTACTTTTTTTCCATCAAAGGCGACGACAATGTCTCCGCCCACCGGAATGATCATGTTTCCTGCCCGAATTTTTCGTGAAGCGCCTCTGATACCTGCCTTTTCAGCCGGACCTCCCTGTATGACATCCACGATCATTGCACCGCGGTTTATTTTTAAATCCAGTACTTCTGCAATTCCTGGAATAATCGGAAAAATCTGAACGCCGAGCCAGGGATAAGAGACATATCCTTTTTGAATCAATTCCGGAAGAATCCGCTGTGCAATTTTTACCGGTATGGCAAACCCAATTCCCACGTTCGCTCCTGTCGGGCTCAATATGGCTGTATTGATGCCAATAATTTTTCCGTCGGAATTCAACAACGGTCCGCCTGAATTGCCGGGATTGATGGAAGCATCGGTCTGAATAACATCTTCAATTTCCATTCCGGAACGGGATTTAATCGTCCGCCCCAGAGAACTGATAATTCCGGTGGTCAAGGTTTCTCCCAGCCCAAATGGATTTCCAATAGCCAGCACCTTTTGTCCAACCTGCAGATTTTGTGATTCAGCCATCGGAATCGCAGTCAGCTTTCTGCCCTGGCTTTCAATTTTAATGACCGCCAGGTCATTTGCCGGATCAGCTCCCACCAGCTTTGCCTTCAGCTTATCCCCGTTAAAAAGAGTTACTTCCAGGCGTGTGGCATCCTTTATCACATGATTATTGGTCAGGATATAACCGCGGTCATCCACGATAACCCCTGAGCCCGCACCTTCCTGGGGCACCGGGTAAAAAAAGAAATCCCGTGTAATGACAACGCTTAAAATATTGACCACGCCGGGAGCTGCGCTCTGATATATTTCGATATTGTTTTTTTCGTCAGTTGTCTGCGCAAAAACGACAAATGTGTCAATCCAAAGGCTTAGCAGCATGACCGAAATGATTACCACTGCTGTTAATAGCGAATTTATGGTTCTTTTCATTTACCCTCCTGATCCTTCATTACCGGTAACTACCCGCTCTTGAGATAATCCGCCATATAATAAAAACAATCAAAACGCCCAAAACAATAAAAACAATTGGATTCGGCATCCATGTTTCTTTCTTGAGTTTCTTCAGCACATTTTTTACCTGATCAACCGGGAGTGCAAAACCAACCCCCACGCTTGAACCGGTAGGGCTAAAAATGGCAGTATTGATGCCAATGATATTACCGTTTGAATCCAGTAATGGTCCCCCTGAATTGCCGGGATTAATAGAAGCATCCGTCTGAATCATGTTTTCGATAACCAAATCCTTTCCGACCCGCAAATCTCTTCCGATGAAACTGATGATGCCGGTTGTCAGGGTTTGATCCAGACCGAACGGATTTCCAATGGCCAGGACCTTGTCTCCAATATGTAAATCTCTGGAGTTTCCCAAAGTCAATGGCTTTAAAGGAGCGCCTTTCGGTTCAATTTTAATCATTGCCAAATCCAGTGACGGTTCACTGCCAACCAGCTTTGCCTTGAATTTTCTTCCATCCGCCAAGGTAACATCCAGTTGCTGCGCATTTCGAATAACATGATTATTGGTGAGAATGTGACCTTTTGTATCAATAATGGATCCTGAACCAACCCCTTCTCCCGGAACAGGGTTTAAAAAAAAATCATACTGAATTACCACGGATGAAATATTCACAACACCATCTTTGGTTTTTTGATATACCTGGATATTATTGATTTCCTCTTCAATAAGCGCATAGACCAGATGAGGCAGAAAACACACGCAGAAGCATAACAAAATCACAATACGGTTCAACACTCCTGGAAAAAAATAGTTTTTGGACGAATCAGTTGTCATCATTTATGGCCTCTTCCGTTGATATACGACATATCATTGTAAAAAGAATTAAAAAATCTTTCGAAATTGTCTGCCGGCAATTTTTGGATCAGAGCCACTGGTGTTTACGGCATTAATAAAATATTTTACTTTCTCAATATCTTTTCGTCCCCGGGATTTTTCAACACCGGAACTGACATCTACTGCATCCGGACACCCCTCATCAATGGCTTTACCAACATTGTCTGTGTCCAGCCCACCGGCCAGAATCATGGGATAGGATTTTCCAAATTCTGAAACCTGGGCATAATTCCATGCCATGGCATTTCCACCCGGGAGTTTTCCTTTTCCGCATTCAACCAGAAAAGCGGTGGCCGGATAATTGGCTGCCTCAGTTATACAGGGTTTTTTACCGGAAAAAAGGCTTTTGATGACCAAAAGCCCCTCTTTCAAGAGATTTTCATTTAGGGAAGAAGGTTCCTTTCCATGAAGCTGCACTGATGTCAGTCCGCAGAAATTCACTTTTTCCATTATTACCTCAAAGGGTTCATCAACAAAAACACCCACTTTTTGAACGGAACGTGGCAGCGCCTCACAAATTTTCCGGGCTTTGGAATCGGTAACAAATCTGGGGCTTTTTGGGAAAAACACAAGCCCGATGGCATCTGCTCCCAGTTCTGCACATTTTATCGCCTCATCCACCCGGGTTAGTCCGCATATTTTTATCTGGGGATACATTTTTTGATTTCTCCCTTTTTTAAATTTGTCCGCATGACAATAACTGCCGAAGAAAATCCTTGGGAGACGTTGCCCGGACGATACTCTCTCCGATTAAAAAGTTGTAAATTCCAAATTTCAGGTTTTTTTCTATGTCTTCCGGCCGGCTGATGCCGCTGGCAGCTACGGGCACCTGGTCAGAATGCAATAAAGAGGTCAGGTGCATGGCAATGTTGATATCGGTTTCAAACGTTTTTAAATTGCGATTATTGATTCCGATCAACTTCGCACCTGAATTTGTCGCTATTTCCAGATCTGCCTCCGAATGAATTTCCACCAGAGTATCAAACTTCAATTCTTTGCATATATGCGTAAATTCGTTTAGTTGCTCTTTTGAAAGGCAACGGGCAATCAACAATATTGCATCTGCTCCAATAACAGCCGATTCATAGATTTGATATTCAGAAATAATAAAATCTTTCCGAAGCACCGGGAGACCGGATGCACTTCGTGCCCGTTTCAAATCATCAAGGGTTCCCATAAAAAAGGTAGCATCCGTTAAAACAGAAATTGCCGTCGCTCCCCCCTGTTCATAGGCCGCTGCATAAAGCGCCGGATCAAGTTCAGGCCTGATAGGCCCCTTTGAAGGCGAGGCTCTTTTTATTTCTGCAATAATATTGATGCCATGGGGGCCTTTGTTTTTGAGTGTTTCGAAAAAAGGCCGACGGTTTTCAATTTCAGCAGCTTCTCTTCGAAGGGTGTTTTCCGGAATGTTTCTTTTGGCCGTTTCAACTTCTTGTTTTTTACGAGTTATAATGTTTGACAGGAAATCTTCTCTCATCAATCCACCGGTTTTTTCCATACCCCAAAAATTATCCGTTTTCCTGGGTAAATTGAATCAAAGACATCAGTTTTTCTTTCGCCTTGCCGTCGTCGATGCTCTGTTCAGCGATTTTTATCCCCTCTTTGAAATCTCTGGCCTTACCGGCTGCTACCAGTGCCGCCGCAGCGTTAATTAACACCACATTTCTTCGGGATCCTTTTTCACCATCTAAAATTTTACTGGTGATAAGGGCATTTTCCGAGGGTGAACCACCCATCATATCTTCAGGGTCAGCCAAATCACCGAAAAATGTTTCCGGATGAATATCATAGGTTTTAATCATGTCATCTTTGAGTTCCGAGATTCTGGTGGGACCGCAAACTGAAATTTCATCAAGCCCCTCATGGCCGTAAACGACAAATGCATACCTTGACCTGAGAATCCGAAGGACCTGAGCAAACATCTCTGTCAGTTCAGGCGCATACACGCCCAAAACATGGCAGTTTGCTCCCGCCGGATTGGTTAAGGGCCCCAGCATATTAAAAATACTCCGGATACCCACTTCTTTTCTGGGTTTGGCCGCATATTTCATTGCCCCATGATAAATCGGTGCAAACAGAAAACCAATACCAATCTCCTCCACAGCCTCCTCAACGACTTCCGGATCGATATCCAGCTTCATCCCCAAAGCCTCCAAAACGTCTGCACTACCACACTGGCTGGATATGGAGCGGTTTCCATGCTTGGCCACTGTGACATCCGCACCGGCCACTACAAATGCGGTAGTCGTTGAAATATTAAACGTGTTGACCGCATCTCCGCCGGTGCCAACAGTATCGACAACAATCGGGGAGGATATCTGAATGCGAAGCGCCTTTCGGCGCATGGCCCGGGCCGCTCCGGCCAATTCCTCGAACGTTTCACCCTTAGTCGCCAAAGCAGCCATCATGGCACCGATTTGTGCGTCAGTCAGAGCCCCTGAAAAAATCAATCCAATCATTTCAGACATTTCCGCTTCGGTCAAATCAATTCTTTGAACAATTTTATTCAGCTTTTCACGAAACATGGATGGGTTCCTCCTTTTTCAACTTCTTTACGTGTGAGTCATTTTGAGAAAATTTCTCAATAGTCGCTTTCCAATTGGGGTCATAATTGACTCTGGATGAAACTGAATTCCTTCAGTTAAATGGTCCCGATGACGAAGTCCCATAATTTCACCGTCCTCTGACTCGGCTGTAATTTGAAGGCAGTCAGGGAATTTTTCTTTAGAGACGACGAGTGAGTGGTAACGCATGGCTTGAAACGGCTTATGGATACCCTTGTAGATAGATTTACCGTCAGCGGTAACAGTCGATATCTTTCCGTGCATCAATTGTCTTGCAGAAATTATGTTTCCACCGAAAGCATACCCGATGGACTGATGGCCCAGACAAACGCCGAGAATAGGAATTCTGCCGGAAAATTGCCGGACTATTTCTACGGATATGCCGGCTTTTTCAGGTCTTCCGGGCCCGGGGGAAATAACAATTCCGGTAAATTCCCGGGAGTGTAGTTCAGAAATAGCGACGTCATCGTTTCGGATGACGTTTATATCTGCTCCCAGTTGTCCCAAATACTGAACAAGATTGTAGGTAAAGGAATCGTAATTATCAATCATTAATATCATTTCCCGGCCTCCTCGTAGCATCGGCCCTGTTCAATCAGCTTCAATGCCTTTTGGATGGACATGGCCTTGTTAACCGTTTCGACACGCTCCCGCTCGGGATCGGAATCGGCAACAATTCCGGCTCCCGCCCGAACCGTCAGGATCCCATCTTCTACACAGGCGGTTCGGATTGTAATGGCCAGATCCATATTTCCGCTGAAGGATATATAACCGACTGCCCCGCCATAAGGTCCCCGGGGAGTGTTCTCCATCTCGTGGATGATTTCCATTGCCCTGATTTTAGGAGCACCTGACAAGGTACCCGCTGGAAAAGTTGCAGCCAGCAAATCCCAGGCATCGCAGTCACGCTTGAGGTCGCAGGAGATGTTGGACACTAGATGCATTACATGAGAGTATCGTTCTACAATCATCAAATCAGTTACCTGAACAGAACCTGTCTCAGCAACACGGCCCAGATCATTTCTACCGAGATCTACCAGCATTACGTGTTCCGCCCGTTCCTTTTCATCGTTGAGCAGTTCATTGGCCAAAGCCCTGTCCTCCTGTTCGGATTCCCCCCGCGGGCGTGTCCCGGCAATGGGGCGAAGGGTTGCCGCCCTGTTTTCCAGACGTACCATGGTTTCAGGTGATGACCCCACCAGGGCCATGTCATCTAAGTGAAGAAAGTAAAGATATGGCGATGGATTGATAAACCGTTGCGCCCGGTACAGATTCCACAGATCAGGTGCTTTATCACACACAAAGGGCTGAGAGATAACCGATTGAATAATATCCCCGGCGACAATATATTGTTTTACGTTTTTGACCATCTTCTTAAATGTTTCATTTGAAACCGATGATGTCAGTTCAAAAGAATTCGCTATTCCCGGGGATATATCTCCCGAAAGCGGCATTGACATAAGGTCAAGCAGTTGATGCAGCCGGTTTAAAGCGGTTGTATATGGGTCGGACAGGGTTGATCCATCATCGGTAAAGGTTATCACAATAGCTGTCAGGGTATGGCGAATATTATCGAAAATAATCAGTTCATCAGGAATAATGAAATGAGCCAGGGGTTTATCTGCCGGCCAGCAATGAGGAATCCTCTCGAAAAAGGACACCATCTCATATGTCAGATAGCCCACCAGTCCTCCCCAGAACCTGGGTAGTTCCGGAAGCTGGGCAGGTTGGTAATGGTTCATAAACGATCTGAGAACGCCCAGCGGATTGCCATTGTGCAATATTTCCCGTTCGAATCCGTTTTCGGAAATTTTCACAGTCTTCCGGAAAATGCGCAGATGAGTTCTTGCCGATGCTCCAAGAAAACTGTAGCGACCCCATCGCTCGCCGCCCTCGACACTTTCGAACAAAAATACCGACTTTTGACGATTCTGCACCTTTTTTAAAAGACTTACCGGCGTTTCCGTGTCGGCAAGAATTTCAACACCGACCGGAATAACATTTTTTTCCCGGGTCAACTGTAAATACTTGCTTCTTCCGGGAAACTGCTTGATTTTCATTTAAACGTCCTTTCTCAACAATAAAGGCCGCGGAAATCTCCACGGCCTTAAAAAAAAAGACCGTGGGTTGGGCGCCCACGGTCTTTATTTGTTTTGGCAACTATTTCAGTTAGTTTGTTCCGTTGGCAAACCCAAATATTTGAATTTGCCACCACCAGTTATTCTGGATTTTAATGTTTATCATATTCAAAAAACCGACTAATTTTCTTCTTTGTTGATTAGGCTAAAAACTTTTTATCAATTCCGGATTTACTTGTCAAGCTTTTTATCAGGACAACAGCAATTCTAATTGTGGCCACTGCTTCGCAGCCAATTTTCAGAACTATCTTTTGTTTTCTCAAAAGTATCCTTTGCAGGGTTTAAAATGCACGCTACCGGGTTTGTTGATAGTGCCGTTTACTCATCTTTGTAGAAAATATTGACAAATGAAAGCATATCAGTGATAGTTTTTGTTAATTTTAATATTATTCCATGGGAACAAAACGGAAACCGATGAAAATTGTCACTGTCATTTTGGCGTTGTATTCTATTTATTGCGGGATATTGTTTTTTTTTCAGCGTCACATTGTTTTTCCTGCTGGTCATGCTGGTCCGGTAAAAGAAAAATCGGAAAACTTATCCGGACTTCAGAAATTTAAGATTGATGGTCCCTCCTGGAAAGTAGAGGCTTGGTTTTTGCCCGCTGAAAAAGATTTTCGGGATAAATATCCGGTTGCCATATTTGCCCATGGCAATGCAGAATTAATCGATGACTGGCCAAAAGCTTTACAGCCCTTTACGAAAATGGGAATATCGGTGTTGCTGGTGGAATATCCGGGCTATGGCAGATCTGTCGGAAAATCGTCTCCAGAAACAATTACAGATGTTTTTATTAAAGCTTACGACTTACTGGTTGAACGCAACGATATTGATTCTGATCGTATTTTTTACATTGGTCGTTCTATCGGAGGCGGGGTCGTTTGTTCTCTTGCCCGGGAAAGAGAACCGTCGGCATTGGTGCTAATGTCTACTTTTACCAGTCTTAAGGTAATGGCCCGAAAATTTTTGGCGCCGGGTTTCCTGTTGCGGTATCATTTTGAAAATATAGAAGTCGTGCAGTCATTTGAAAAACCGGTGTTGGTTATTCACGGAAATAACGACGATGTTGTTCCCTGTGATCATGGCGTTGCCCTGGCGCAAGCAGCACCTTGCGGCCGCTTGATCACTTATGATGCCGGTCATAACGATTGCCCGCCCGATTGGAATGTTTTTTACCGGGACATGGAAGTCTTTCTGAAAGAATCCGGTATATTGATAAAGAAATAGATACCGATTGGTTGCTGTTTTTTCTGACTACGATTCAGGCAAAAATCGATGGATACCCATATAAATCAAAGCCTTTTTGATCTGGTCAACCAGCCGTTGCCTATCGGTGATAAGGTTATCACCAAGCGGTTGGTTCTGGCTCCCATGACAATTCTGGGTAATATTGCATTCAGGGAACTGCTTTCGCATTACGGCGGGTATGGACTGCTTTTTTCAGAAATGTGCAGCGCAAAACAGCTTCCCAATGAAAACCCTATACATTCCGGCTATTTCCGGTGGCGGGAGGAGGAGCGTGAACACCTGATTTTCCAGATTTTCGGTTCAAATCCTTCAGAGATGGCAAACGCTGCCAAGCGTTTGGAATCCGAGGGTTTTTTTGGTGTAGATATTAATTTTGGATGTTCTGTGGCGTCAATTTGCCAAAAAAAATGTGGTGCCGCATTGCTAAAAACCCCTGAACTGGCTGTCAAAATTGTTAAGGCGGTCAGAAAATCAGTAGCCATTCCGGTTTTTGTCAAATTCAGAACAGGTTGGAAAGATGATCCTAATATTCCGGTAGATTTGGCAAAACGATTTGAAGATGCCGGGGCTGATGCCTTAACATTTCACCCAAGAGTTTCTCCGGATCGTCGTACCCGTCGTCCCCGGTGGGAATATATCGCTATGGTAAAAAATGCCGTAAATATTCCGGTTTTTGGAAATGGAAATGTATTTGATGCTTCCGGCTGTTTGAAAATGATCAACGATACCGGATGTGACGGCATTGCTGTTGGTCGGATGGCAATTGCACAACCGTGGTGCTTTGCCCAGTGGTCCCAGGGATTTCAGCCGGATATTAAAACTTTCCAGGAAGCGGCAATTCTGTTAAGCAGGTTGATGGAAAAGCATTATAGTGCATCCATGGGCCTCAGGCGATATAAAAAATTTGCAGCCTACTTTAGTAGTAATTTTCAATTTGGTCACACGCTTTTCAATCGAATAAATAAAACCGACAGCATGAAGGAGATACGGAAAATAGTGAATAATTTTTTTCGCTTGCCTCCAAGATTATTCTTATGTCCCAACCTGAATTTTCTAATTTGATGATACCTTTAATTTTTCAGAACAATAATGTTCATTATCAAGAAATCAGGCAGGGGGCATTGAAATTTTAACAAGGCCCAAATTAAAATTGCTGTACGGTTGCAACCTGGGTATAAATAGTGTACAAAAACAAAATTACAAGAAATCATTGATACCGATGTAAGGTTGCCAGATATGTAGTGTCTGAACGAAAACTGTCTTTTTCGCCAATATCTGTGTCAGACTCAAATTTTAATCCTCGAAATACTCTATGTATGTCTGTGGTTAAAATTTTCGTCTTCCTTGATCTTAACGAAAAATCCTGGTTTTCGTTCGGGCACTAAATAGCAGTTTTGATTGGTTTACCAGGGATTGAATGCTTTTACCTGTTTGCAGAAATGTTTTACCATAGAGGTATCATGGCTTTTTTGGTATCGAAGCTGGACATAAAGCCGGATAATTTCGTATACATCAGGCTTTAAATCCGGTCGTTTTTGGGCGATGTAACCGGCAAAATCTACCGGTCCCTGATTCGATAACCGTGGATGCCCGATTTTTTTTAGTTTTTTGCAAAACTTTTCGTAACATATCTGAACCCGATCCTTTTTTGTGGCTGGGGCTCTGAGTTGAAAAAATACATATAGCCCCACTGTCAGAAAAATTGTCCCACAAATCAGTGAGAAAACAGTTAACAATCCTTTCAATGATTTCATCCGGATTCCCAGACGCTCTATCAGCGCTCTTTGCTCCAGGTATGAATACCCGCTGAACCATGCCTCCCAACTGGTACTAACGGCATCCCAGCCAAAGCGCAATTGTTTGAACCATTTTACAAACAGACTGCCGGAAAATTCTTTTGTCAGTGTTTCGGAAGTTCCCCCTGTAATTCGTTTCGGCGCTACCGCATAAGTTGGATCCACCCGCATCCATCCACTGACTTCGCTCCAGACCTCAACCCACACATGGGCATCTGACTGCCGGACAATCAGATAATTTCCAAATGGATTTACTTCACCGCCAAGATAGCCGCCTACAATCCGGGCCGGTACTCCTGCCGCCCTCATGAGAAAGGCAAATGCTGATGCGTAGTGTTCACAATACCCTTTTTTGGATCGAAACAAAAAATCATCTATGGGGTTTCTGTTTAGCAACGGCGGCTCCAGGGTATATACAAATCCGTTGGTCTTCAGATAGAAAATTGTCTGGTTTATGAGTTGCTCAACAGAATCCGCGTTACCGGCGAGATCTCCGGCTAGTTTTCGTGATTTGGGGTTGCCCTTTGCCGGAAGCTGCTGTGCCGGGGCAATATCCCATAGCCGGCCCTTATAAGGCTGAAGATAAGAGGTGATGCAGTAATATTTTTTCCGGTTTACCGGACGCAGATGCCGAAGGGTATAGTCCATATACATACGGCTCCATTTCGGCGTTGATGCCGGCCTGTCCAGCGTAAACAGCCATCGCTTGCCATGAGGTTCCAAAGCAATGGTGTAAGTCACGGGGCTTTGTCCTGTCGGAAAATACCGGATACCCGGAATCCGGTTTGATCGATGCCAGCTTCTGCCATCAAACTCGTGAAAAACAATTCCCCGCCAGTATAAGTGGTTGGCTCCCGGAATATTTTTTTCAAATTCTGCACGAAATACAATATCGTTATTTTTTACCAGCCGGGAGATATTGCCGGGACTGAGTCGCTCCGAAAAACCCGTTGTTGCATCCGGCATGCCTGAAAGGCCGAAGATACTGCCCTGAATCCGGGGAAACAGTATAAACAAAACGGCCATCAAGGGTATTGCCTGGGCCATAATGATACCGGATAGCCGAAGCCCCGATTTAAAGGTTGCCGTTGTATCATTTATTAGAATCAATGCTCCTGTGGTGACAAATACAGATAGGAACATATAAATCGTAATGAACAGGGATTCGGATTGAAACAGGCTGGTGATCACGATGAAATACGCCAGAAAAAGAGAAATCATCCGGTCCCGGTGTGTGCTGATTTCAAAGGGCTTGAGCGCCGCCATGATGGAAAGAAGGCCCAGGTAAGCGTTTGGGCCTATTCGCATACCGTATGTTATCAGTAAACCGAAAATGCCGAAAACAGAGAATAAAATGAGAACCGCACGGTTTGGGCGAGGCCATTGAAACCGCAAAGAAAACAAAAGATATCCCCACATTGCCGCACACCATATAATGATCCATAGCGGTAATCTGCCCAGATGCGGCAAAATGGCGATGATGATGGCAAAAATAATGTGTGGAAGATATTTATCCTGATCCCTCACCGATAATTCAATCCTCAGCATCTGACAAGGCCAGTGTTTTCAAGCAATTATGTCTGTGCCGGTGCCCTTTATCCGGCTGCAGATATTTCCCCGGAAGCTTTAAGCCGTAAGCTATTTTCATGCGATCGGCCTGGATGACCATATCCGTAAGCCTGGATATTTTTTTTTCCTTGTCGTCGGCCCGAACCATTGTATAGTCTACTATCACTGAGCGGCTGATCTCATTGGCGAACTGCTTTGTAAAAAGCCCCTGGCATCGGCCAAGGGATTTCCAGGCGATATGTTGAATGGCATCCCCCGGGCGATATTGTCTGAGTCCCTTGAAATCATCCACACCCGCCGTTTGGATTTCTTTTTTTCCACTATTGGTTCCGACACCATCTGCCAAATGAAGCGGCCCGGGAATTGGTTTCGGATAAACCACGACAGAAGTTTCTATATTCAGTTTTGACCAGGCTCGAAACAGTCCGATGGGAAAACGTGTAAAAATGGTCAGCTTTCCGGGTAAATGAAGTCCGCGTCGCTTGGTTTTTGCTGTTACTTTCACCGTTGTCGGGTTTTTGGCAAAGACCGTTTCAAAACAGTGTGCCTCTTTTTTAAATGCGAATCCAATACTGTTTCGCTGCAATGTATCTGAGCGGGTCACCACATCAAAGACAGCAGTTTCTCCGGCAAACACCGGTGATGCCGTTACCGATAAAATATTTAGCCCTAAAAGATTTCGCCAGGTATAAATGATTGAAACAAGGGCCATGCTTCCCAAAAGAAATACGAGAAGAAATCCAAGATTATTGTTGTAATTAATCGAGCCAATCAGCATACCAAGTAAAACCAGTAGAAACAATATCCCGTAAACGGTGGGAAAAATATATATCCGGTTCCGGGTTAACCGGATTGGGAGCGATACATCCTGTGGAGCAAACCAAAAACGTTTCTTCAAACCGGTACCGAAATTTCTTTGAATATATCCATCAGTTTGGAGCGGGGAATCTCGGTTCTGTCCTGACGGGTATGCAACCGATGGCTGGTTACCCACGGAAGAACCCTCTGAAGATCTTCCGGAATGGTATAATCTCTTCCTTGTAGATATGCCCATGATCGGGCTGCCCTGGAAAGTGAAAGGCCGGCTCTCGGAGACAGTCCCACATGGAAATAGGGAGACGTACGGGTAAAATGAAGGATATCCTGCAGATAATCCAGAAAGGCATCTGATGTGTGCACATGGGTAATTTGTTCCTGGATGCTTAAAACATCATCTTTTGATATGCAAGGGGACATATTTTTAATCGTGATCCGGGCATCCTCACCTTTTAGAATCATTTTTTCCGCTTTACGATCCGGATATCCGATTTCAATGCGCATCAGAAACCGGTCCATCTGAGATTCCGGCAAGGGAAAAGTTCCGGCATATTCAATCGGGTTTTGCGTGGCAATCACGAAAAAAGGCTGGTTTAATTGCCGGGTTTGTCTCTCAATGGTGACCTGCTCCTCCTCCATGGCTTCAAGCAGAGCGCTTTGGGTTTTGGGATTGGCACGATTGATTTCATCCACCAAAAGCACCCGGGTAAATATCGGTCCCGGATGAAAGTGAAATTTGCCGGTGTTCTGATCGAAAACAGAAACGCCGATAATATCACCGGGCAGCATATCGCTGGTGCATTGTATCCGCTGAAAGTCAAGGCCAAGACATTTGGCAAGCACCTTGGCCAGTGTGGTTTTGCCGATACCCGGCAGGTCTTCTATTAACAGATGACCTCCGGCAAACAGGCAGGTAAGCGCCAGTCGTACATGGGCATTTTTACCCCGCACGACACTGCTGATTTGCTGAACAATATGTTCAAATGCTTCATTCATAACTAAACTTGATATATAAAAATTGAAAAACGTTTATTTTAAACCATCTTTTTTTAATGCCAGCAGACTATCAACGGATGGATTATCGGAGGGGTCTTTTGAATAGTAGGCATATCGGATATCACCGGCAGTGTCGATTAAAAAGACACCGGACATCTGCATCACATTATCTTTGGATATACCGGGCATATGACCCTTTGCCAGTGTTTTTAACCCGTTCAACCATAAGGATGGTGAGGCCAATGCAGCAACGGAAACTTTTTTGAGTCCATATGCGTGATACAGGATTTTTTCAGGATCGCAGATGATAGGAAGTGACGGAGAAAATTGTTTTCTAAATGCTTCTGCTTCATCAGGATTTCCCAGCCCCACCAGTATGATTTGAAAACCAGCGGATTCAAACTGTGGTTTAAAACGATGCAACTGCACCGTCAGCTCGCGGGCAAACGGTCACCCAAAATGTCGGAGAAAAACAAGAAACATCGGCTCCTTTATCCATAAATTGCTGAGACGGTGTACGGCCCGGTCGGAAAATATTACCTCGGCATCCGGTGCTTTTTGATAGGGTTCTAACATGTATATTTTTCCTTTTTTTGTTTACCATTAATTGCTCATTGTTTAATTTTAAAACTATATCTTGTAACTATAATTATTGTCAACCAATGAAGGAAATGCTAATTTTTTTACAAAACTAAAATGAATTATAAGGAAAAAATGATGAAATCGTATGATGTGATTGTGATTGGTTCCGGAACGGCAGGACAAACAGTTGCTTATGAATTGAATAAACAGGGATTATCCGTAGCAGTTGCAGAAAAAAGCGACCGGCCGGGTGGGGTATGCGCTCTTTCGGGTTGCCAGGCCAAAAAATGGTTTTATGAGGGAGCGGAAATTATTGCCAAATCCCATCATTTAAAAGGTAAGGGCATCCGTAGTGCCCCTCTTGCCAATTGGTCTGAATTTTTGTCGGCTAAAAATGCGTTTACAGCAGCGGTACCGGGCAATACGATAGATGGTTTCGATAAGGCAAGCATCGACTTTATAGCCGGTACGGCCCGTTTTACAGCTAAAGACACCATCACCATAAATGATTCCCGGTTAACCGCGCGGTTTTTTGTGATTGCCACTGGTGCTTATCCCATGCCCCTGCCTGTCCAGGGAGCTGAGCATATGATTACCAGTTGGCAGTTTTTGGATCTGCCATCTCTTCCTGCCAGGTTTGTTTTTATCGGAGGAGGATTCATTTCTTTTGAATTTGCGCATTTTGTTGCCCGCTTAGGGGATATGCCCAACCGGCAGACAACTATCCTGGAAGCTTCTTCCCGGCCGCTGGGTCCGTTTGATGCCGAAATGGTCTCTTTATTGGTGGCGGCATCTATGGCCGACGGGATTGATATTCAATCCGATGTCAAGGTGACCGGCATTCAATCCGAAAAAAATGGATTTCGGGTGATAACCGATAAGACCGATTACATGGCGGACATGGTTGTCCACGGCGCAGGCCGCATTCCAAGCATTGACGATTTAAACCTGGATATTGCAGGAGTGGATTATTCCAAAAAAGGGATCACAGTGAATTCCCGAATGCAGACAACCAATCCGAAAATTTATGCAGTGGGCGATTGTGCCGCCACCATTCAGTTGGCCCGGGTAGCCGACCATGAAGCCATGGCGGCCGCAGGCGACATTGCCGGAAACAATAGTGACTGGAAAGATATGGATTATACGGCGGTTCCGTTTGTTTTGTTTTCGTATCCCCAGTACGCCATGGTGGGCAAAACCGAACAGTCTCTTGTGGATGAAGGGGTCCCGTTTACAAAAAGTTTTGGTAAAAATCTTCGTTGGCCGACGTATCGGCGGGTTGGGATGGAACATGCCGCATACAAGCTTTTGGTTGACAAGGATGGATATTTTCTCGGTGCCCATATTCTGTCGGATAATGCCACCGGGCTGATTAATACCATCCGCATGGCGATGCTAAACCGGATCACCGCAGATACCTTGTATCGCCAGCATATTATGTCGCCGTATCCATCGAGGGAAAGTGATCTCATCTATATGTTGAAGAGCATCCTGATAGATCATCATTAGTTTTGTTGATGACGTGGAGACATAAAGTGTATGCGTTTTTTCACCCTTTAGGAGAAGGATTATAACCATGACAGGAAAAATAAAAAGTTGGGTGGGGCGTCGCGGCAAACAGAAAAAACGTGGCAATTTAAAGGAAGATGTAAAAGTCGTGACAAAACTGTTAAACGAGCAAATCCGAAAATGGGAGGTGCTGAAGGATGTGAGCCCACTTGACGGAAGCATCGATCCGTTGGTCGAGGCGATCCAGCGGTTTCAGTCTGATGTTCTTCTGATGAGGAAGCCAGATGGACGAGTTGATCCAAAAGGGTTAACGTTTGATATTCTAAAAAAATCCAGAAAAATGAACTTCCCTGAAGTGCTCATGGTAAGTCTTAGAGAGATGTCAGAAAAACCCGTTGGTGATATTTCTCCTAATGTCTGGAGGTCTGCCATGAGAAGTCTGTGTTATCATTATTCCTGTCTTAAACTGTACAAGCCCTATTTGGTGACGATAGTTGATTTTACCAAGCCGTCCAATGAAAAAAGGATGTGGATCGTAGATATCAAAAAACGAAAGTTGTTGTTGGGAAGCCCTTTCCATGTAGGACATGGTAAAGGTGGAGGCAAAATGCAAAGTGGGAAAAGGGCACCCAAAAACACATCGGATTCGATACCCAAAAATTTTTCGAATCAAACGGGCAGCTACTTGTCATCATTAGGGGCATTTGTGACACTTAACATATGCAAAAAACCTTTAGGAAAATTTTCGGATAACAAAGACCGTATAACTTTGAAAATTGATGGGTTGGATGGGTCTGTCAATAACCGTGCATTCAACAGGGGCATCTACTTTCATGCAGCCAGCTATGTAAAGCCAAAAGAAAATCCAAAACATGTCGGCTGTAGTCATGGGTGCTTTGTTACCCAGGAGCGCATCAACGAAAAAATTATTCCCGTCATCAAAAACGGATCGTTTGTTTACGCCTACGGCCCAGGCGTCAAAAAAATATCTGATCAATATATTGCCGAAGTTCAGCCATTCGCTAAATGGCTTATGGCTCAAAAATAAAAACCGTTAGGTTTTATTTTCTTTCGTAACGACCGATCAACTCTGTTTGTTCAAGAATATGGCCGCTCATTTCGTTTTCTACGGTGTTTTTGGAAGCTCCTTCTTTGAGACCTAATTCCTTGTCAAGAGCATAGAGTTTAAAAAAGTAGCGATGCTCCCGGTCCGGCGGGCATGGTCCATAATAATAAAGATTCCCGGCTGTTCCCTTTCCATGAATTCCGGGAGGTTCTTTTCCCTCCGGGATCGTATGGGTATCCGGCGGAATATTGAAAACGATCCAATGATCCCACATGCCGTCTTCCCGAAGCCGTTTGGGAACATCGGGATCATCCATAATCAATACCAGACTTTTGGTTCCCGATGGGATATTGGAAATTTGCAATGGTGGATTAATATTTTCACCATCACAGGTATATTTCGGGGGTATGATACTATTATGGTCAAATTCCCTGCTCGAAAGTTTCATTTTTTTCTCCTTTTACCAAAATTTCTACACATTACAGCCCTGGCAGCGCATCGAGCATCATACTATCAGAGGAAGCATTTAACTGAAAACCGACCACCTCTTTGTCCGATGCGTAACCAATGTAAACCTGGGTTTCACTGGTGTTGATAACACAAATTTCGGTCTCCCATGTGTTGTTACTGGCAACGTGAGGAAAGTAAAGAAGGTTAGAATCCGTTGAAGAACCTGTACCTTTCCATGAATGATAATAAATATTCAAGAGGTCTGTGAACTCTGCTGTAGCCTTCTGGTTGCCGGCTGCTGTGGGATGACCATCATAACCATCAGGGGAATAGGAGGACACATTGTTATCTACAGTCCGGATGTGCTGAATAGTACTGTTCCACCAACGATGGTGATTGCCGGTTTCCTGGCCTACGTCGTTGGTATTGGTATCGCCCCCGTTGCTGGTCAGAACATTATAAAAATCAAACACTGCAACGTTATTGTAAGGGTAACTGTCCAGCCAGTCATTCACCAGCCAGTTGTTCAGAGCACGGGCATTCGAAGCGGGGTATCCGGTGTCATTCGGAGGTTGTGGCGGAGATGTTATGAGAACAAACAATTTATCCTGTTGAGTGGCAAAATATTCCAGGATATCATTATAAATTCCCTTTGCATTGCCAACGGTGTGATAGGTTGATGAAACGTCCTGTCCACGCAACGGGTTGCTTCCGGATGTAGGCGGATCAGAAGCGTTTCCGTCCAGGCCGGAATTGGGATAACAAGATTTAAACATTACGATTTCATTTTCACCGCCCGGGTCAGTTGCCAGACGGGAATAATAGTCCACACTCTTTATCGCCCTTGCTCTGTAGTTGCATAAAAGAGTGAAAAAATGAGAAGTAAAAAGCCTGCAGATGCCCATGAAATAAGGTTTAATAAGAATTATCTACTAATTTCTATAGATAAATCGCCATTTCTCTTCGAAGTCGGTATCAAGTTGCAAGGACAACTTTTACTCGATGATCAAGTTTTTCAATTCAGCTCATAACAATCTTCGTCATTCCGGGCGTAGCGAAGCGAAGACCCGGAATCCAGGAAGCCCGCAAAACCTTCTGGATTCCGGCTTTCGGCGGAATGACAGGAAAAAAATGATCATCGAGTTTTATGATTCAAGTCGTTGCTTTTGGGATGACTCGAATTTTGAGTAGAAAAATCGAAAATTATCCGACTATGTGA
>JAGYNR010000100.1 GCA_018399715.1 Desulfobacterales bacterium
TTTTGAGATCAATATGATTGATTTTTCCTTAGCTTGACGCGTATGGGCGCAGGGAGGAAAAAACAAAAAGCGCGAGCGGCCAGGTCATGTCAAAAAGCGCTTCCCTGACCTTTTTTTCATGAAGCTGGCTGACCGGCATGCCGAGGAGTTTTTCGTTAAGCCTTGTATCAACGAGTTCAGCGAACTTACGGGCGCTCGTAAAAGTCCCTATGGTATACATGCACGGTTCATCACCCGCATCCAGCAGGCCTATACGCGAGAGAAGAAAAAGGTCTATGTCAAGTTTGTCTATGTTCTTCCTGAGAGCATCAATTTTATCACCAAATCTTCTTTCTCTATCGCTGAAAAATGTGCCTTTATATAACATCTCGTCCATCTCCTCCCCTACGCCATCAAGCCACCTGACTATGCTGCGCGCGTTAAAGAACCACTGTTCTTTCTTTTTTCCGTGAGAAACGAGAAACGCCAGGCGGTAACGCAGCATAATCTTTTCCTCTTCGCCCAGGGAATATTCGCGGGCAAGTTCTTCCGTAAGCGCCTCAAGGCCGCCCCCGTCAGTGTTATAGCCTTTACCCAGGCTGTTGAGAAAAGCGCTTATTTCTGCGGGTGTGTATTCGGCGTCCTGCTTAAGGCCTTTGGAAAGCAGGAGGTTATTAACATCGTTTATCCAGAGAAGTACGGGCGCGGTACTGAAAACATCCGCCCATTTTCTGTTTGAACTGAGCCGGCGCAGGACCATCTCTTTTATCCCCGGGATATCCGCTGAAGATACCGGAACTTTAAGCGACAGGAAAATATCGCTGACAGCCTTTTTCCGGATTTCGTCCATTTCCCGCGGCTCATAAACGATCTCCCCTGCCTTTGAACGCGTTTTCATAACCACCCCGGTCCTGGCCAGTACCTCCAGAAGGGTCTCGGTTTCCCGGAAATCATACTCTTCTGAAACACAGTTCTCAACGGATAGCGGTTTCCTGTTCTCCGCGAATCTTTTAACCAACTCAGCCGCTCTTTTCCAGAAAAGGGCCGCTATCTCACGTTGCGGCCGATCTTTGTTGCTTTTTTCCACAAGGGTTTCCAGAGAGCTCCTGATAACATTGAGATCGGCCTTTGAGGGCTCGTTTTTTTCGGAGTCAAACAATTGTTTTATTCCTGTCAGAAGATCGATATCACGGTAATCGACCTTTTCCTTAAGAGCGTAAGCTAAAACAGCAACATTGCCGGCAGCCCTTTTACCGCTTTTATCTTTTTTTCTTTCCACCAGGCCGAGAGTCAGAAGCACCTGAACGCTTCCCGCAACCGTCCTGTCAGAAATATCGTTCTGCCCTTCCCCGGTATTAAGAAAATAACTGAGTTCAGCTACGGTTATGGGCTCGTATTCTTCCTGGAGACAGATAAAATCGAACACACTTACGACATCCTGCCATGTTAAATGTGTTTTTTCTTCGGGTTTTGAGCGTTCCTCATCTTTTTTCGATACGCTTTTATCTTGTGTATCTATTACGGGCATCTTATCTACCGCGGTTATAGCTTTGAGTTTTTCAAAATATTCGTCAAATTTTTTTGCCTTAAGAAATTTGGGGATGGAGGAAAGTTCCTGTCGTACGGCATCAAAATTCTTTTTTGCCGCGTTCGTAAGCACATATACAGGAATCGAAAGCGGTTTCCCGTCTCTTGCCCGTTCGACCTTCAGCAAAACACCGCTTCTTTGCAAAAATTCAAGCTTCTTCTCCACCTCAATGGGGTCTCCTTCTCCGGCCTCTTCGGCGATAACATAAAGATCTTTAGAAGGGTTTCGCGAAACATAATCATAAAGTTCCGTAAAAGTCAAATCAGAATAAAAAGGGATAGGAATTCGTTTACTCTTATTAAAAAAGCTAAGTAGATCACCTAGGCCAGCTTTGTCCGCGAAAAAACTGTAAATAGAGCACGTTAAATTCTTTTTCCTGTCTTGAACCCGCATGGAATTAGGAACATTTGAAAAAAGAGCGGGATTTTCCCTGACAAAGTCTTCGATTTTCCAACCGGATATCCTTATGCCTCCTTCGACGAAACCCAGCAGATAAGCTGATACAGCTATTACATTTACATAAACCGACTTACTCCCTCCCCTCATCGCCTGGGCTTTATTTTCATCTCTCCTGTGGATAAATTCGCCCTCATCATTTATTTCATAATGCCCTTTTATCTCGTGATAAGCCACTGAATAAATAAGCGAAATATAGAAATTACCAAGATAAGGCGTGTGCATATCTGTTTCATCAAATATAGAAACTTCATTATCATAAATTCCACCGATCAGATAACCGTCATATTTCTGATCTCCTATAAAAAAATCCTTTTTTATTTTATATAACATTTTCAGGAAATTCTCATTCAGTATTATCGTGCCGTTTTCAAGTGAAAGAGCTGAAGGCAGTAATCCGTTGCTAATCTTTCTTATGAGAAGCCTGTCGCCTTTTCCAGGAAGGTTTTCTTTTTTAGTTACATGAGGCGGGACTTTTATATCTGGCTTACCGTCCATCTGAGCCACATAAGCCTTAACCCATTTCATACCATAAAAGTGTTCAACTACCTCAGTAAATATTTTCCTCACGTCTTCTATCACACCAATATCTTCACAGTCTTTCATGCTTACTCCGCTTAGATCTATCATATGTGAATACGCACTCGGGTGAAGTTTCAATCCGCCCTCGTTGGCGGCCGGATTTTTAAGGGAAGTCTCCATGGATAAAAGCGTCATCAACAGGCCTTCTTCAATATGCTCTTCGGCCGAAAAGGAGGAAACTGAAGAAACGTAAGAATTATAGGCGTTTTTTATGGCCCGAATATCTGGAGCAAGTATATCGGCATCCAGCATCTTAAGATACGCGGCTATGAGCACTGCCGCGAGATTTTGCCCGTGACGCCCAAGGCTCAAAAAAATGGACCCGTAGGGCGCGTCCGTTTCAATGTCCGTGATATATATCCTGCCGTCCTCAGCCGTTCGACCCAGCTCCAATGCTATATGTTCAAGACCGAGCGCGTTGAAAAAAGATATTGCGTTTGTTACCGCGCTGTCTGCGGCGCTGACACAGGAAACAGCCGAAGGAGACGTTAATTTTATTTCCCCTGAACCCCGGTCAATATCAAACTTTTTTTCATAAGGGTTGAAATGCTCACATGAGAAAACTTCCAGTCCTTCTTTCCCGTTTCTGTCCATGACCCTGCATACATAGAAATAAACACCGTTAAAAGTAACGGGCGTTTTCTTCGTTTTTGCACCTTTCATATGCTCACCTTTGATGGATTATGGATCGGTATGATAAGAATTCATCATAACAAAACAAAGCATATGTCAAAATTTCGATTGGTTTGTCAAGAAAAATGAAGCCATATCGGGTGCATGCTCAGCGATGAAAATCCGAAGCGGGCGCCGGGGCGTTTCAAAACTTACAAGGTATCTTTTTAAGGTTTCCATTTATTCACTCCCCTTTGATGGGGGAGGGAGTATTTTAATGGACATTCTTACCTGCCTATCGGCAGACAGGAATATCCTTACCGACTTCCCACCTTAAATGGATGGAGGCCGTTGCCCTATGATTCACGATAAAAATCTGTATGCCGGTCGACAAGAAATGATTGAATCAAAACTAGAATTGCTGTGCCTACACAATCTCACTTGACAAAATAAAATTATGGTATCAATATTGATAAATTTATAATTTATCCCATTGTTGGCGGTTACTGCGTAAATATTCATGACAATGCCTCTAACTTCAACCGACAAAGATAAAATGGACTCGCAAAAGGGATTTCTTCTGTTTAACCGCCGTCCCGTGATTTCCGAAAGCGTGTTTGAACTGCTGGATGAGGCCGAAGCAATCACCGGAATCAACAAAGGTGAAATACGGATGCGGCTCACCGGTCAGGGCATTGGTGCATTTAATATCAACCGGCCGTATAATGAACTGGAAACTTGCGCATCCGACCTTCAATCCATCGGAATAAACGCCGTCGTGGTTTCCAGGCAATTGATCCGGAACAGCCGGCTCCCCACAACGGCAAAACACCTTTGGTATGACAGTTCTTCCCTGCGGTTTTACGATACTGCCGACAATGTCATTTTTGAAATCACCCCGGATACGGATCTGCTGGTCATTGTAACAGATCTTTCCGGCAAATCCGTCAAACAGATGCTGACCGCGATGGCATATACGGGCAATGCCATTGAAAAAAAATTTGAAGACATCTTAAAAAAAATATCCCTTTCAAAGCCGGCTGTTATTTTTTAGGCAATTAACGAAAATCCTGCCAGTGGTGTGTATATTGATTCGGATATCTTTTCTTATAGGGGGCATAAATGAAAAACGGACACACAGCAAAGGCGTCAATTTTCGCGTGATGGTCAATGAAGCCATTGCCATTGCCCGCTCAAGTATCACGGACCAGAATTTCGGGTTTTCTCTTCTGCCCGGCGCCAACCCGGAATGGACCAACGGCAAGACATCGGTTGAAAACGAGCTGGGCGTTACGCCCGCTACATATTAAGTGCCACTGAACAGCATTTACTGCCGTTTGAACCCGAGCCAGCGGCAGAATCCTCCCCTTTTCTTTCCACGTCCTCTTCAGCAAAAACGAAGGAGAAGAAGAATGGCGGTTTACAGACATCAGCGGGGCTTAAGCCTCCCCCGGAAATGGAATATTACAAAATCACCGCTTTTCTCAAAGCGTCGCTGCCGGAACTGATCGCTGTACTGATTATTCTTGTTGCACCGTTTTCACTTTTATGTCCGAAATAAATGCCGTTGCAGATCATCATGTCTTCTGGAAGACAATTCCGGCTTTGGCTATTACGGCAGCCGGAACCCTCATGTTTTGCTATTCTTTACTGCTGCTTTACTACCGGCGGATGGTTGAAAACACCCCCACATCGAAAATTCGTTTTCTGTCCATGGGCATGGTGGAATTAGCCGGCAGAGCCAGACAATATTATGATTTGAGAACGTCTGCCACCCAAACGCCCTGCATTTACCATGAATGCAGGTATTATAAATACCAAAAAACCAGTAATAGTGCTGGCTGGTCCCTGAGTCGGGTCATGTCTTCCGGTAAAATCCCGTTTTACATCGAAGATGCGACCGGCAGAGTCCTTGTGAAACCTCGCGGATCAATTTTTCAGATACTCATGAGCAGGCAGTCATTCCAGGGCAGTTATATACCATCCCTTTTCCTTCAGCTTCATGATCCGAACGCCAAAGTGGTCGAGGAAATGGTGCCGGTGGGGTCCCAGTTGTATGTCCTGGGTTCCGCGCATATTGAAAAACAGGGAAAAAAATACGGAACGTTATTATCGACAAATTACGCATGCTGAAACACAAGCCGGAAAAAATGTCTGAATATGACATTAACGGCGACGGTAAAATCAATGCGGAAGAATGGGACAAGGCCCGCGATGATGTGGAGCGGATGGTTTACGCGGAATCATTGGCAGATGGATCCCATGAATCAGAAATCGTGGTCATTGAAAAACCGCGATTCGGCCTGCTCCCGTTTATCATCGCTGACACCGAAAAGAAGCTTATCCGGCGATTGATTTTGCGCACCTGCCTATTTCTTTTCAGGGGCTTGGTCACAATGAGCTGGGGAATCAATTTTTTAATACATATTTTCAAATAGATAAGGAAAAACCATGGCGCTTATTATTTTTTGGGGTTTACTCGGCATCAGTGTGGCTCTGATCATTTTTGGGATTATTATTTACAATGGTTTAATCCGCCTGAAACACAACATGTCGAAGTCCTGGGGCAATATCGACGTTCTTCTGAAACAACGTTATGATGAACTGCCCAAACTGGTCAGCGTTTGTGAAAGATATATGCAGCATGAACGGGCAGTACTGGAGAATGTTACCAAAGCTCGTTCCATGCTGAATTCTGCCGGCTCGGAAAAAGAAGTTCTCAACGCCAACAACGCCATTACGTCAGCGCTGCGCTCGCTGTTTGCCGTGGTTGAAAACTATCCGGACCTCAAGGCGGACCGCGCCTTTCGTCAGCTCCAGGCACGCGTGTCACAGCTTGAGGATCCAATCGCCGACCGCCGGGAACTTTATAATGAGAGTGTCAATATTTTCAATATCCGCATTGAACAGTTTCCCGATATGATCATTGCGGGGCTGATGCGCCTGGAGAAAAGAGAATTATGGCAGATCGACCCTGAACACCGGGAAGATGTCCGCATAGAATTTTCCGTACCCGCATGATCCGCCTTGGATAAGAAAAGATGTGCGTCAATAAATAAAGTACAGCATTACTATACGAAACTTGATATATATGTTATCTTATTTCGTTGAAATAAAAATGTATGTTTTGCTCAACGATGCTTTTTAGAGAAGATATTTATGTTTCGATTTATTCACACGGCGGATATTCATCTCGATAGTCCTCTCAAGGGTCTTGAATCCTATGAAGATGCCCCGGTTGATGAGATTCGGGGGGCGACAAGAAGGGCATTTGAAAACCTGATTGATCTGGCAATCGAAGAAACGGTTAATTTTGTTCTGATTGCCGGTGATCTTTACGACGGTGATTGGAAGGATTACAATACCGGACTTTTTTTTGTAAGACAAATGAGCCGGTTGGACAAGGCCGGGATCAGGGTCTTTATTGTTTCAGGCAATCACGATGCGGTTAATCAAATCACGAAGACGATGCCGCTGCCCGGCAATGTAACACTTTACTCTCATAAAAAACCTCAGTCTGTAAAACTCGACGATATTGGCGTTATTATTCATGGTCAGAGCTATGCTTCACGAGTTGTTACGGAAAATTTAGCGTTACAATACCCTCAGTATGATTCTAATTATTTTAATATCGGCCTTCTGCACACATCGCTGACCGGCCGGGAGGGGCATGAGGACTATGCGCCTTGCACTCCGGATGAACTTAAATCCAAGGGCTATGATTACTGGGCTTTGGGCCATGTACATAAACGTGAAGTTATTTCTGAAGATCCCTGGGTTATCTTTCCAGGCAATCTCCAGGGGAGACATATCAAGGAAACCGGGGCCAAAGGAGCCACCCTGGTTTCTGTAGAAGATAGCCGTATCACAGCGGTTGATGAGCGTGCACTTGATGTTTTGCGCTGGGGAATATGCCAGGTGGATCTGTCTGAATGTGAAACCATCGATAACGTCTATAATGCAATTCGGCAGGCTTTTGAAAGAGAGCTTGATTTGGCGGACGGCAAAGTCTTAGCTCTGCGTTTGGTTTTAACCGGCAGATGTCATGTCCACACCCGATTATTGAGTCGAACAGAGCAGTATGAAGAAGAATTCCGGGGTATTGCAGCCGGTATCGGTGATATATGGATCGAAAAAATAGTCTTTCGAACAGTTCGCAAGGTAAGCGTTAAAGAAATCGCAGGCGATGATACGCCTGTTGCCGGATTGATGCAGTCGATTGGCAGCTTGGAATTGGACGGTGACAGCCTTTTGGAGTTTGTACCGGAGTTAGCTGTATTGAAAAGAAAGCTGCCTCCGGATATTCATAGCCCGAATGACCCGTTTCCGGACATTTCCTCCGGTAAAATCGCCGAACTGCGCACCGAGGTGAAGGAGCTTTTAATTGCTAAGCTCCTCCAACATGAGGAGTCTCAATGAGAATCAAGCGTTTTGATATAAAGGCCTTTGGGCCTTTTACAGACCGAACCCTGACGTTTGACGCCGGGAAACCGGGCTTGCATATTATTTTTGGCGCCAATGAAGCAGGCAAAAGCAGCTCGCTCAGAGCACTCAAGGCCCTGTTGTACGGTTTTCCGGAGCGTACTTCCGACAACTTCATCCATGCCAATAACCAGCTTCTCGTCGGTGCTTTCCTTGAGAACAGGGACGGCCGGACACTATCCTTTTATCGTCGAAAAAAACGCAAGGCCGATATCATCGACGAGAACGGCAATCCTGTGGATATAAGTGTCCTTGCCCCCTTTCTGCAGGGCGTTGAGCCGGAAGTGTTTGAATCCCTCTATGGAATTGATCATGACATCCTGGTACAAGGCGGTGAAGAAATTCTCGCCCGGAAAGGCGAGGTAGGGCAGGCGCTGTTTGCTGCTGGTGCGGGAATCTCCTCTCTGAGGGATGTCATCGAACAACTTGAAAAAGAGGCATCGAATCTGTTCAAGGCGACCGGACAGTTGCCCGAAATCAACAAGGCGGTTAAAAGATACAAAGTGCTACAAAAAGAGGTCAAGTCCGGTAGCCTTTCCTCCAAAGAGTGGAAAGTTCATCAAAAGGCGTTAAAAAGTGCCGAAGATGAACGGGCCGGGCTGGAGAAAGATCGGGCTGCAAAAAACAAAGAGTTGCACCGTCTGGAGCGTTTACAAC
>JAGYNR010000101.1 GCA_018399715.1 Desulfobacterales bacterium
TTTTCTTTGGAGTGCTGTGCGGCCAGCACAGCTTTTCCACAATTAGAGCAACGCCCCGTTCCAACGTCAAGCGCAAAAAATATCCGATAGCGTTCCCTGCCAATTCTCGTTAAAGTTTTTGCCAAGCTTTTTTCAAAAAGCGGGAATCCGTGTGAGAGAGCGAACATGGTTATACTCGGACAGGTTCGAGTTTTTTTTTCAAGGCGGCAACATGCCCTTTTCACAGCAGGAAGCTGATCCTTTTCCATTTCTTGATAATTTTATTAACGCGATTATCATGAAAGATATTCCTGGTATAGCCAATATAACTGTCAATAAAATCCATATAATTAAGCAGATGGCTAATTTTATCAGCAAATCCGAGATTGACGGGATAAATTCAACAATGGTTTACTGAGGCTAAGCCTCAGAGGGAAGTAAAGCGAATTTTCAGTATAGAACAGATTAAAAAGGGGCCGCAGGTCCACTATATATTGGATAGATTGAAATGAAAACTCTTATGGAGATATAAAAATGGCACTGAATTCCATCAAAGCGATCCTGACCTGCCCATGGTGCTGGTTTCTGGCGAAAAGTACTAATGGTATGCTCAGTCCATTCGTTTACAGGGAGATTTATAATCAGACAATAAAGTTGCCAGATTTGCCTTTTGTTGAGGTGGGCGCTGCCTTAGGAACAGGTACCATTGCCTTAGCCCGAGCATACAAAGACAGTGGAAAATCATCAAAGATTATCTCTGTCGAAAAATGTGTCGGTGGATCACGCTCTGAATATTCTAGTGAGCAAAATCTCCGTCTGCTCGAGAGGAACCTGGACCGATTTAATGTACGTGACCGGGTATCTCTTTACACCAAAAAATTGGAACTCGAATCTGGAGATGAGATATGGAATCTCATAGATTCGCCTCAAATTGCAGGTTTCCTCCTCGACGCAGATGGGCGCCTGGACAGGGATTTCAAACTGTTCTGGCCGCGAACTGTACCGGAGGGCTTAATCGTAGTAGATGATTACAAGGAAGACTATAAATTCAAAGTAAAAAGCCACAGGCAGCCTTTAGGGGCCACGAAATGCCTGCGAACATACAAAATGCTGAATGTGCTTAGAGATGAAGGGCTTTTTCATCCATCTCAGCAAGTCGAGGGTACGATGTTTGGCACAAAACCGAAAGAGATCAAAAATGCCAAATCACTCCCGGAGGATCGCCTGTCCTACGTTGAGTCGGATATCGATAGGGAATACAATAAATTTCTTAAAAATCTCAATAGATAGAACTAATCCCGTTAATTTTTTAAATGAAAAAATAGGGAAAAGAAAGTCGTTATATTGATGCAGGCCTTTCAGGCGGTGGGGCTGAACGAGTGGCCTGTCTGCCGGCCTGGAGGAATGAAAAGTAAACCTTCCCACCCAGTAAACTTGATTCTTCTCAAAAACGACCTTTTACCAAAAACATTAATATAAACCTGCAAATCCAGTTGTTCCTACCTATTTTTCGTTTTTTTTGTCGTTCCACTTTGCCGTTTGCAAGCAACAACTAACCACCATTCGTCTTTACTCTAAAACCCTAGGCGCTTAATATAAGCACATCGACATTTTTTTGTCGATGTACGAATTTTTTGTTTTTCAGGCTGCTAAGCCCAGCGTGACAAATAAGTTTTTCATTTCCATCTGAATATTATGATAATGGTTGTTAACAGGATCTTGATTTTGGAGTGTGTGCTTCTGATTCGGTTTTGCTGTGCTGGCCAGAATAGGCTTTATTATTTTCTCTCTCAGAACTTTAATGGCCGTAATCGCTCGCAATCCTTCCGCAGAAGGCTTATACCGGCGGGAGTTGCCTATTTTCTGCACGAGCTTTTTGCCCCGAAATTTTTTCAGATCATAAGATGCATTGCGCGAGGTGTAATATGCATATTCCTCGGCCCCCTGGCTGCGCACTATATTCGCAATCTCTGCCGCCGTAAATCCATGCGGGTTGGCAGACAAATTCACTATTGCATCCATAACTGCTCTTATACGGGGATTGTTGATGTCTATACCGGCCATCCGGCTGCGACCAACATAACTTGGAGTCGGCAGCCGATCAAGACTTCCGTCATCAACCCAGGACACATCAATACAGTTGACAGTTTCCATAACCCTATCAAGTATACCCTTGAGCTTTTTTATAAACTCGGGAAAATACGGAAGCGAACGACGACATCTGAGTTTTCTGGCATTATGAAGAACAGCCTCGGCCCGAAGAACGCGCTCGCCTTTGGTATAAAACTTGACGGTGAAGGCGTCGAAGTGAAGCTTAAATACCGTCATGTCATACACAGGTCTCTCGATTGCTATTTCCAGACGCGGCCTGTTCTTTCTGTTCCTTCTCTGGGAAGGGCGCTTCTTGTAACCAAATATGGTTTTCACCCGCTTGATATCCAGTTGTGGCCAGGTGTGAGTGATCAGGCTGTTAAACACCTGATCCATCTGCTGACCTCTGGTAAAGAGAAGATTGCGGCTGTATTCGGCCTGATAGACAGAATACTGATACCGAAAGCCACTCTTTCTACACTCTTGAGGGGTAAGAGCAAAACACAGGCAGGTGGAATATATCCAACGCTCGCACACCCCGAACAAGCGCCCTTTGGCCCTTTCGGGCGAGGTGTCTGCGTCAAGTCCGAGGCGGCGAGCGTCGTCTATATCGGTAAAACAATTTCCTTCTTTGCTGAAGGTGACGCCTTCT
Organism: Desulfobacterales bacterium; assembly: GCA_018399715.1. Taxonomy (GTDB): domain Bacteria; phylum Desulfobacterota; class Desulfobacteria; order Desulfobacterales; family SKZT01; genus M55B149. Next base: position 2,723 of record JAGYNR010000101.1, read on the forward strand.
TTTATGGCTTTGCGTTCCGCATATTCGTGTCCGTTGAGTATAACCTGGGCAGTGAAAGGCGGATGTCCGCAAATTTTTATCGTTATATGCCCCCACTCGGGGTCGATTATGTGGAAGGAGTAATGATTAACATAAGAATTCTTCTTAGAGATATTAACTATTTTACCGCTTTCTTTGGCGCGATGCACATCAAAGACGAAATTAGGTGCGCGGGAAACCGTAATCAAGAACAGGCCGATGAATTTAGTATCATCAGGCAGATACTGTTCTGCTATTTCATGTTTGCGCTGCCCCCGCTTGCAATCTATTATCGGTATATTGTTTTTTCTGGCATACGCGCGAGTGCGCCGTCCCATTCGTCTGGCAAAACGCATCAGGTGGTTGTTGTCTAAGTCTTCATCCGAGCCGTCGTGGAGTCTGCGCCACCATGTGCGAAACCCGGGTGGAGAACAGGCAAGAGTGGAATAAGCGTTGAGCACTATACGATCAACACAGTCGTAGGTAGCGTCAAGGAGGTCTGAATACTGATTTGTAAGTGAATCGGACATTGACAATACCCCCTGAATTAAAATTTTGTGGCTTTTGAATAAAACAGCATCCGTAATATATAATATACCTGAAAAAGATTTGAATTCAAAGAAAATCTTCTGTTACAAGTATCTTTAAGGTTTGAAAAAGATTATAAGAAAAGACTTTTCCCAAAGTTTTTTCTTATGCCTGTATGTCTTTTCAGTCGTATTGTTTGCAATCAGTTTAAGCATTTTTTGTCCCTTTTTCGGGCCTCTCGCAGCCGCCGCACGTGGAGGTCCGAAAAAGGAAACGAAAAATGCGGTCGTAGAATTTATCTGAAAACGTTAAAAAGTACTGCGCCGCAAGGCGCCCCATTTTCAGAGCGGAGTCTCTGAAAATGCGTAGACCCTTACGCTCTCAATCCTAAATGGGAAGTTGTCGAAACCGCGGGTAAAATGAAAAGCATTGAAATATTTCTGAACTTGATGATTATGGATGCCAACATGAATGTCCTCAGGAAAAACCCTTATAATGTATCCCCTAAACAAGCCCAGCGGATGACAAACTTCTGGGGGGATGAGACATGGGGGGAAATTTCTTATCAAAAGCAAACGGGTTTGTTCGGCCCCAGATACGAAAAACGTTTTAACGATGAAGTCGCTTCTGCTTATCGAACTCGGCTAAAGGAAATCGCGAAATTTGAATACGTGCCTGAACCTATTCCCATGCGAAATAGTCAGGGAGCGATTATTTATTACCTTTTTTTCGATTCACCAAATAAGACCGGAAACAAAATAATAAACGACATCTTCAAAAAGTGGAGGAAGAGATAAGATAAAATGGCTAACAGGTCAAAAATAGAATGGACAGAAACTACCTGGAATCCCGTGACGGGATGTTCAAAGATCAGCACCGGTTGTGCCCATTGTTATGCCGAGCGGATGTCGAAAAGGCTTAAGGCTATGGGACAGCCCAACTACATCAATGGATTTCAAGTCACCACTCATATCGATATGCTTAACCGGCCAATGAAATGGAAAAAACCACAGATCGTTTTCGTCAACTCTATGAGCGATTTGTTTCACGAAGACGTGCCGTTTCCCTTCATTGAAAACGTTTTCCAGGTGATGCAGCAGGCAAGCCACCATATTTTTCAGGTACTTACGAAACGTTCTGAAAGACTTGCCGACATCGCGAGTAAACTGCCCTGGCCGGAAAATGTTTGGATGGGCGTTACTGTCGAAAATCAGGACAACACGTATCGTATGGAAGCTTTGCGTAAGATTCCGGCAGCGGTAAGGTTTGTATCTTTTGAACCTTTGCTTGGCCCCATAAATGATCCGGATTTCACCAGTATCGATTGGGCAATTGTCGGCGGTGAATCAGGCCCCGGAGCGCGTGTTATGAAGCCTGAATGGGTGTTAAAAATACTGGAAAAATGCCGTGAATATGATGTACCGTTCTTTTTCAAACAGTGGGGGGGCCAAAACCGCAAGAAAAATGGACGCCTGCTCCAGGGGAATACTTACGATGAAATGCCGGGTGAAATAAAGCAACATACCGCACAATTGGCCAAGTCGGCATAGGGAAATTCCCAACGTGGAAAGCCTGAAGAGAACGCATCGGAATAGCAACAAACAGAAACATATTTAAGCCTTGGCTGATAATTACGCTATAACTCTGATATTCTTTGATTGATTTTGTCCAAAGCTTCTTTTTGCTTCGTATCATTCACTTGTTCCCACTCCTTTTCCAACGCCATGACTGTTTCATAATTTATTTGAAGTTTCTCAAAATCAGCTTCGAAATTTTCATGAATGTCGTAATCTGCTTTTTTTCTGATTTCATGCAACTTCGATAATTTTTTTCCTATTACAATGAGAGGTCTCACGGTAGAATTCTTCAATCCATCTGCCACTTGTGAATGGGTTTTCCCACTTTGGATGAAACTGCATCCCCAACTCGTTAAAAGTTTTCTCGCATACAAAAAAGCAGCATAGTAAAGTCGACTGGCGGCTGTACGATCGGCGGCTTCTTTACAATTTTCGGGGAAATTGTCTTTTATATAATTCGCAATTGTAAAAAAATCCTGGGGTTGCATTATTTTCACACAACAAAAATCATGAATCTGTTTGATTTGTCCATCCCCACCTTCTCAAAAAACTTATCCTCTATCCGGTCTTCCATTTCTACTGCTTCGCTACCGCTGAGATTGGCTAATATTTCTACCTTCACTGTATGGATGTCAGATAAATCCGTATATTCCGTTAATGATAATTTGATTTTAAGGTGACCGATACAGTCCTGAATTATAGTGAATAAGGTTAATGCGACTCCCAGAAAGTTGTTGTGTTTGATGTATGATTCAGCATCCTCTGTGATTTGTAAGCCAGGTATGCCTTTGTATCTCTCCCATCTCAGATCTGGGACTAACTCAAAAATACCGATATTTTCAACGCCTTCAGTTTCTTCAGTCTCTTCAGTCTCTTCTTCTGATTCACTTGAATCTGCATTAATAAAAGCCCCGTATTCCTCGGGAACCTTGGAAAACAGATAAAAACAAACTCTTTTATCAATTTTCAAATCGCATTTAACTTGCTTTGTTAGGCACTCAGAAAGGGTCCGAACTCCAGAGAGAGATACCTCTTGCGATTTTTCCCAATCTGAGGTTTCTTTTTGCCAATTTTCCAACTCAGGAATTTCCCATTCACTTGGAGGAAGCAAACCAGAAGCAGTTTCGTCAACTGACAAATACTTGTCGTCTATCGATGCTTCATTAGGTAAATAAATTGGCGTCATCGAGTGCCTCCATGATTTGGCTATTGAGTATTTCCAATTGGCCGAAGAAAGTCTTTATCTCTTCTCGTTGAAATCGAATATCTACTGAGTCAGGTATAGTATTAATATCCGTCTCAATAAGGATCAACTTATCATTTTCTGGTTCCGTCGAGATTCTTGGTGCCTTCACCCGGGTTACTCTGTTTAGAGTAAACTCCTGGTTCGAGCTTTCTAAAGAGACTCGGTTATTTACATGCCATTGTGTTGAATGTTGATTTTTCTTAAAAAGCTCGGGTATATCATCCCGGAAAAAAAATTGATTAACCCGCTCCGTTGCATTTTCTTCTATGTCAAGTCTTGTTTGAGTGACGCCCGCCATCCTGTTAATTTCAAGGTCGTTAGTTCCCTGCAAATATCCAAAAAGATTCAAACAAATTTCCCAAAACCGGTTTGGCTGTATCTTCTCATTTTCTTCCTCAACATTTTCCGGATAGTATTTTAAGTTTATTTTTTCCAAACTACAGATTAACTGCCAGGCCTGAGAAGGCTCGGTAAGTATAACTCTTGGGAAATGGGCAGGGGCATCAGAGGGAACTTTAACAGGAAGCGCAGATAGTTCAGATAATTCTTCCTCCGACTGACACGCTTGCAGAAGGCACTGAGTCAATTTTTTAGTGCTGCCAAATAGAGGATCAATTATGAAAATGCCGCCTACAAGTCGTACAGGTTTACATTGTCTATTCACAGTCATGATCCCTTATTCCCCTGATATGTTTTCTGAAAACGATATTTTAAGACATTTCTTTAACAATAAGTCTGCATTATCTAAATATGATATTGTTATATTTTAATGAAATGACTTCTGCAAATCAAACATCGTCGTGACATACGCATCGGATTGTTGTTTCAAATAGCGCACTATATCGCCACGAGCGCGAGCAAAACGAACGTCACCCCCGCGGCGCCCCGGTCGACCGATTTCAATCGGATGAAGAAATACCTTTTGCGAACCAAGCTGAGGAGCCAGAATTTTACGAACAAACGTGAATTCGGTCGTGCCTTCCACCACAACATAGACCGTGCTGCTACTCATGGGTGGGGCCTTCTGCGATGACGTTCTTGCGCCAAAGTTCCCCGAGTGCATAATCCTCCAGCCATTCTGAAAAATCGTCGCGATTCAACCGTGAAAAGTTCGCAGCCTCGTAGCTCTCAGAGAGTTCACCGAGTGAACCGTCGTCTGAAACCGGAAGCAAGCCGAACCAGGAAAACCTGTCCCACCTGGCGGACATACGGTCAATAGTATGCTCATAAAGCCGCTTCCCGAGCGGTCTGTCAGTAGTCCGGCCGACATAGATGACCTCACGACCATCATAAAGCAGATAGATTCCGAGCTGGTTGCAAAAATCGACCGGCTCTGCGCCAATCTGTTGCATTATTAGCTTTTTTGAAGTAATATCATGGTAGCAAGGTGAAAGTTTCTCATAGGTGATGAACTGGAAAAAAGTTGGGGCGTTTTCCTGTTACAAATGATTTGTTTAAACTGCTGAGAGGTGATGAATCATGAAAACAAAAAAGACGTTTTATGAAAAACTGCCGAAGTCGATTTCAGTACCGGATGAATTCACTCAAAAAAAAGGGGAAGTAGTTATAACTGTTGAGGACAACGCCCAAAAAGACAAAAATAAACTGCTGAAAGACTTTTACGGTCTTATCCCTGATTTACCGGAAAGAAGTCCACAAGGGACATTTGAAAGGCGAGAAAAGTTATGAAATATATGCTCGATACCAATGTCTGTATTCGTCTTTTTAAGGCAGACTCCCCGAAATTACTCCATCGATTTGGCACGGTAATGGTTGATGAGATCGGGATTTCAACAGTTGTCAGATTTGAACTCTATTACGGTGCTTTTAAAAGTCAGAAAATGAAAGAAAACCTGGAAAAACTGGATTATTTTTTTAAGTATTTTCAGAAAGAAAACGTCATTGGCCGGGTCACATGTAAAGGCAAGCCGGCGGCCGCCGCCGAGCGGCGTCGCCGCCCCCCCTTAGTTTGTAGTTTGCAAGTTTATGCCGCTTGTTTAGCTC
>JAGYNR010000102.1 GCA_018399715.1 Desulfobacterales bacterium
CGATTTTTCCACTCGAATTGAAGACATCTTAAAGGCGACGGCTTGAATCGTAAAAGTTGTCTTTACAACTTGATACCGGGTCTCAAGAAAAAGGCAATTTTTCTACAGAAACTAATTAAAAAAAAAGGATTACGAATGGAAAAGGACTTCCTTCCATAATCCCTTTATTTTTTATAAAAATTTTTAACCGTTATTTTAAGGATCACGAAAAAAATAATGGTGCCAGATTACGCGGGATTTTGATTCGTCTACAAGGCACATCCGCTGATGCATATCGAGATATGTGTCGGTGGATGTAACTCAGTAGGCGGAGCAAAAGACAAGCAAGGTGGTACCATTATTCTTTCCGCGACCCTCAAGACCAAACTAGAAACGAAGATGCGCCGACAGACAAATTATCGATCATTCTTATGTTTATTTCACTGAAATACAAAAATTGTTGAATAAAAATCCAATGAAGATGAAAACAAAAACGATAGTATCCACACCCTTACTCAACCGGATCCGGATCATGTATAAGCCAATCGATTATTTTATCAATGCGTGACAACTTAAAAGCAGTTTCCCGGATACTGCCATCCGACGGATAATATTGAAAAATGACCTTTTCTCCATTTTCAAATTCAGCCAAGATTTTAACAAATTCCTTATTAAATTCCTTATTATCAGTTTTTCCTCTAAAAAGTATCCATCTGTCCTCCTGGATTTGAGTTTGGATATTTTTATCTTTAAAAGAAGCTATCTGATAAACCGGCCCCTGATCTATCTTAAAAACAGGAAGTTGCTCAGAAAAAACACCGGAATTCTTATGTTTTAAAATCAGCCAGATTCGCAATTGATGATTATTGTGAGCGTCCAGCCTCAGACGATGTCCGGATTCATTTGATAAATCAGCCTGACGGTAAAAACGCCATTCATTAGCATCAGCTGAAAGCGGATTCCAAAGACCGACAGCACAACAGACCCAAAAACACAAGCACCCTGTCATCAAACAATTAATCGTATTTTTCATTTTGGATTCTCTTTTTCGAAAAGCTCCTGCTTATCCCTGTAAAATTGCTTCTTTGTTCCTTTGCCAAAACTCAAGGATAAAGGCCCCAAAAATTCCAAAAAATAGTCCAACAATAATACTGAGAGCTATAATCAGCTTTACATTGGGAGAAATCTTATCTTCGGAAAAATGAGGCGCAAAAAGTACATCGGTAGTGATCATATTCTTTATTCTGGATTCCTGAAACTCGATATTTAATTGGTTTTCCTTTTTTTTAAATTGCTTTTCTTCAATGCTGCCCTGAATTTCTTCTATCAAGTCCTCCATTTCGGGTTTTAGCTGAGCAAGCCGCTTTTTCTCCAGACTTAAATCCGCCTGATGATTATTGATTTCAGAGTTGAGCTCCTTTAATTCCGTACCCAATTTGCTGATCTCTTCCGGAATTTTGAATAACAGCCTTTCCCTCAGCTGATCCAGATAGGTTCTCATGTGCTGCATTTCACTACTAAAAAGCATCAACCCTACAGCCCCTGATCCCCGAGCCTGTTCGTTGGCCGAAAACTTGTGTTGAAGGAATTCATTATAGCGATCTTCAGCCGATTCGATCCTCTTGTGCAACGTCTCTTTTTCCTTTACCAACAGCTTAATCCTGCCTTCTACAAAAGCTATGGCAGCCTTGATATTTTCAATCGTGTTTTGAATCTGGAAAATGAGATTTTCCTTTTCTGCCGTTTTTTCCTCATACTTTCGCATAGCTTCATTGATTTTATTCTTCAGGGATTTTATGGTAATATCAATATTTTGGTTTTGAAGCAAAACAGTCTCAATTAAATTTTTTATAATGGTTTTTTCCTTATCAAAAATCCGATTGTGATCTTTTTTCAATGCTTCATTAACCTCGGATAGAAAAACCAAGGTTTCCGGTGACTTTGCCGATACTAGCATCAGGCTGATGATATTACCGGCTCCCGGAACCTCTATTTTAAAATCTTTTTCTATAGAAAATGGAAGCTTTTTTACTTTACTGCCCTTTTTTTGCATGACCTCTTTATTAAATTTCCCATAAATTGCTTTACCCAAAGATTCAAGACGGTTTTTGGCCTCTGCAGCATTTTCTACGTTTTTATATCCCTGTTCACTATAAAGTTTACCGATCTCAATCATGGTAGTAGCTCGGTATTTCTCCTGACAGTACAACGTATAGGCGAGGCCCGCCAGTCCCAGAAGCAGGATGCATCCAATGATAAACCACTTTCTGCGGTACAGCACTCCTACCAGATCAGCCAGATCAATTTCTTCCTCAGGCATCCTGTCATATGTATCAGAAGATACGCAGCGTGAATAAGCTATTCTTCTCTGCGTTGAATCTTCCGCATTTTCACCAGATTTTTTGCTGTTTTCTTCAGTCAATTCGGCCTCTTTTTGAACAATTTATGATTACTGATTTTTTTATATTTATCCAATGAAATGAATTGATGGGTTTGTTGTGCTTCCCAAAATTTTGCAGTTTTTAAAAGGGTAAACCCGCAACAGCAATACCAAGATCACGGGAATCTGAAGAAATACCCTTTAGCTTGGGATTCCAGGTTCTATCCACTTCAAAGGTCAAAACTTTATTACCAGCTTCCCCCTCTACCGGTAAAACTAACTTCTGCCAAGTTGACTCAGTCAGTTGCAGAATTTTAATTATCTTGCCGGCTACTTTAATTGTCAAATTTACTGGCTGTCTGTCCAAGTCCGGATGCATTGCCAATACAAAAAGATTAAGATCATTACGCTTTGTAAATGCTGGAAACAATAAGGATGCTCTTTTCTTTGTCCAGCGAAAGGTAAATTCTTTATCCTTGTCCCAACCCATAGGTAAATCTCCTTCGCAAATCTCAGGATCGTAAAAACCAATCCCTTCGGGAGGCATGAGTCGTAGAAACTGCAATGGGCTGAAAGCAATTCCGAGATCTCTATCATCATTGTTCAAGCCAATCGCTTTGGGATTAAACACAGCGCTAACCTCTGTAAACAGGGTCATTGTTTTTTGATCCCCAAAAGGAAAATAATAATAAAGGAACCTTGCGCCCCCTTCAAAAAAATGAAGCTTGTCCAATAATTCCCCGTTTACATGTATTATTACTTCAAGCCCAGAGGAAGTCTCGGTCGTATATTCTGGTGCAAAAATTTGAAAACCAAAAATATTTGATTCCACTTTGTATTTCGCCAAAGCTTTTTTTCCTATCCAGACCATTTTTTTGCCATTCCAATTTTCAAACGGATAGTAAAAGCCGTATTCTTTGCTTATGGGAAGTTCCTTTGACGCCTGTATTGCTTTATAACCTTTATCACCGAAACTGTTTTGATAAGCTCCAAAAATAAATAAAGGGGTCATCACTCCACATGCCAGCAAAACAAACCGGCTTAACCATTTTCCCGATTTATACCCGGCTTTAAGCCCTGTTCCTGTTAAAAACCCCAGCATGGCCACCATTACCCAGTTAACATCAGAAGACATTATATGTGGTCCGGCCATATATAACACCATCATAATGGCTACGCAAACCCAGACAATGGCTACCGGCAATCTTTTTCCCTGGGGAAGACTTTTTCTAACGCTCACGACCATCCACAATGGAAACATATGGATAAAGACAAACAACAACAGCCCTGGAATTCCCAATTCAGAACTCATCTGCAGGTACATGTTGGCTGTGTTGTGAACACTGCGCAGTTCTTCCCCGTGCTTGTAATTTAAATTATTCATTTGGCGGTAAAAACCACCAGGCCCCCAGCCGCCCAAGGGTGCCTCAGTTGTCGCCCATATCCCTGTCTGACCAAGCCCTAGTCTGCCGTGCTCCACAGAATCCAAAAAACCCGCCATACCTCCTTCCAAACTCTGACAATGCTTTTGAAAATTTTTGATAAGAAATGGTGCATCTTCATTCGGCATTAAAATGACACTCCATCCTGTTGCTACCAGGCAAATAAATAAAAAGCCATATGTAGCCCCAAGAAACCGAATACGTGAGATACCTGATGAAAAGGGCTTGGCCCAAATCCAAATCATGGGGATCAGAACCCAAAAAAGAAGCAATCCAATGGATGACGTCAACTGAGAACGCATCAGTAGGGCCCATAACATCAAAACGGAGAGGAGAAAAAAAACAATTTTGATCCAATACTGCCGGGCAGAAATGAACCCCAGAAAAGCCAAAGGCCACAAAAGGTACAATAACAGGCCGAAAGCGCTTTGATCGAAGCTGAGTCCTGAAATTTGGCTCTTTAAATCAACAACTATCCCTTGATACAGGCCAAGCAACAACGAGGGGATAAATAAAACGGAAAGCCAACACAAGTAATGGCTTCGATCCGAGTCTGGCTGAAAGAAAATAACAGCAACCAGCAACAGCAAGGGAAAAAATAAGTACACTTGAGTTATCTGACATAGAGTTCTGATTCCCCAGCTTGCTGTGTGGTTCTGCACCGTGATATAACTCAGGGGTCGGAGGTAACTAAGCGCAGCAAAATGCAGGATAAAAGAAACAAAAATCCACCCTGCAAAAACGCATAAACAGAATATAAATATCCAGTTTTTTCGCCAAATAATTCTTTTAAAACTTCCAAGGAGGATAATAACCGCACCAACAATAGCAAATAAAAAGGGATTCCACCAGCCCGAATAACCTCCCAGATACATTAAACAAAAGGAAATAAGCAGAAAACAAGCAAAAGAAATGACTGGCTCAAAAAAGCAATAAGACATAACATCTCCATTTAACTTCATTCGATAACCAAAAAACATAATTAAAATAATCGGATCCGACAGTCTTATAATTGAAGGAAGCTATTTTAGCTCCTCATTTGTAATTTCTTTGTTACGCTGGATTTTTCTCCAAAGAACTGACCGATATTCCGGAAGGATTTCATGAAGGCACGAACGTATCTGCTGTCTATCTTTTTGCCGGGCAGCCTGCTTTAAGACAGATAAATTGCCTTTGAGCCCGGCAATATCTACCTCTGAACTTTTTAACACCATTATCTTGCTGTGGCTGGTCGGAATAACACTTTCACTTTCTGTATGCAGTTCTTCAAACAGTTTCTCACCCGGTCTTAAGCCGGTATATTCTACCTTGATGTCAACATCCGGTGTAAACCCTGAAAAACGAATTAAATCCCTTGCCATATCATCGATTTTTACCGGCTCTCCCATCTCGAGGATAAAAATCTCACCGCCTTCGCCCATGGCCCCTGCCTGCAAAATCAACTGGCAGGCCTCGGGAATGAGCATAAAATACCGGGCCATATCCGGATGCGTTACGGTAACCGGTCCTCCGTTTTTAATCTGTTCTTTGAAAACCGGCACCACACTTCCCACACTGCCGATGACGTTTCCGAATCGTACTGTCATAAACCGGGTAGCCACATTTTCAGGCCGGTTCTGATTCTGAACAATCATCTCGCAAATCCGCTTGCTGGCCCCCATGACACTGGTCGGATTGACGGCTTTATCCGTGGATACAAATACAAATTTTTCACATCCATATCGGCCTGCAATTTCAACAAGATTTTCCGTGCCGGTTATATTGTTTTCCACGGCTTTCCACGGGTGAGACTCAAGCATGGGGACATGCTTATAAGCGGCGGCATGAAACACAATTTCCGGATGAAATTCCCGGAATACAGTTTCGGGATCTTCCAGGTGCTGTATATTTCCAAGCTGAGGAATAATTTCAACATCTTTAAAATGTTCTTTCAATTCCAGATCAATTTCAAACAGAGGGCTTTCCGCAATTTCAAACAGAATCAATTTTGAAGGAGAAAAACGGCATACCTGGCGGCAAAGCCACCTGCCGATGGAGCCCCCGGCGCCCGAGACAAACACGGTCTTTCCCTTTAAGAAAGCACCGATTTTTTTCTGGTCCAGTTTAACGGATTTGCGGCCCAGCAGATCTCTGAATTCCACGTTTCTTATGGCGTTTACAGTGACCCGCCCGTTTATAAGTTCACCCATGCCCGGAACCGTCTTAAAATTCACGCTGCAATCCTTGCACTTTCCGAGTATGGTTCGAATTCTTGATGCCCCCGCCGAAGGCATGGCTATGATCACTTCGGAAACAGACAATGATTCAACCGCTTTGGATAGCCTGTCAATCTTGTCCACAACCGGAGTTCCGTGTATTTTCCGTCCTTTCTTGACCGGATCGTCATCCAGAAAACCAACCACTTTATACCGAATGGATGCATTATCATTGATTTCCCTTAAAATTTTTTCTCCACAGTCACCCGCCCCAACAATTAACACCCGATGAGCATCGCGGACTTCCTTTTTCAGGACGGAAAAAATTTTTTTTACTGCACCCTTTCTGCCGCTCTGCCGGTATTTAAGCTCAAATAAAAGCCGAGTGCTGATTCGAAGTCCGGCAATAAAAATAAGGGTGAAAAAATAATCGATCAGGAAAACGGATCTTGAAAATCCCTCGAAATGATAACGCCATAGCACAAATAATATCAGCAGTACAAAGGCTACAGTTGACGCCTTTATCACGTTGAAAAGATCATTCAGACTGCTATACCGCCACATGCCAATGTATAAATCGAAATAATAAAAAAGCGCCAATTTGATCATCAGCGCATACGGCAGAACGGCAGTGAATTTTTCAAAATGAGAACCCGGGATCTCAAACTCAAAGCGGACCAGGTAGGCGCAATAATGGGACAAGATCAATAATAAAATATCCAGTGAAAAAATGATAAAAAAATTTTTGGACAACCTTATTTTCAAATTTAATCTCCAGGATGAAAACGACTGTTTATATGAAAGCTAAAGGATAAAACAATGATCTTAGAAAACTCTGAAAACTTTCATTCTCCAAGGTCCGTAGTCGGGCATTTATCTTTTCAAAGAATTTCCCATGACCCTTCGCACAACCTCAACCATTTCTTCCATTTCTTCTTTTCCAAGTGTTGGATGTACCGGAAACATCAGACTTGTTTCCCCCAGATCCTTTGCCACCGGCAGCCGCTCCTCCGGCCTTAGCCTTTCTCCCTTCCCCTTTCCCCTATCACCTTTCCCTTCAAAAGCCTCCTCCAAATACACCTCTGGACAAATTCCCTGAAAACAAGGCGCTCCCTGCTCAACCACTGCCTCCATGACACGATCCCGGCTCCACCCGGGCTTCAACCGCTCGGGCTCCACATACACATAAAACTTATAATACGCATGCTCGAACCCCTCCTCCGGTATCGGCACCCTCAGCCCAGGCACCCCGGAAAGGCCGTCTATTAAGATCCCTGCGTTTTTTCGACGCCTTTCATGCCACTTGTCCAGCTTGCCGAGCTGCACCCGGCCAATGGCGGACTGCATCTCGCTCAGCCGCCAGTTGGTCCCGAAAGACTCGTGCAGCCACCGAAACCCCGGCGGATGTTCCCGGTTATATACGGCATTCCAGCTTTTGCCGTGATCCTTGTATTCCCACATCCACTGCCATAATTTGCGGTCACGGGTAATGACCATGCCACCTTCTCCCCCGGTGCTCATGATCTTATCCGTGCAGAAAGAAAAAGCGGCAACATCCCCGAAAGACCCAACCGGCCGCCTGTCAATTCTTGCCCCGTGGGCCTGGGCGCAGTCCTCGATCAAATGCAGCCCGAGCTCGTCTGCCAGCGTCGCAAACCCCGGCATATCGCACGGCCATCCCCCCAGGTGCACTGGCAAAATCGCCCGGGTTTTATTTGTTATCACCCGCCGTACCGTCTCCGGGGTAATATTCCCCGAATCCCGGTCCACATCCGCAAATACCGGCTGCGCCCCCCGCAGAACAATACTCGAAACGCTGGCCAAAAAAGTCCGCGGCGTCACTACCACTTCGTCGCCATCGCCAATGCCCAGCGCAAACAGAGCCAGCTCCAGGGCCACGGAGCCGTTTGCCAAGGCTACCCCATACTCCGCCCCGTGATATTCGGCAAACTCCCGCTCGAAGTTCCGGCCTTCCTCACCGGTCCAATAATTCACTTTCCCGGATTCGAGCACACGGGTAACAGCCGCGATTTCGTCAGGTTCATAACAAGGCCAGTCTGAAAAATTAAAATCTTGCATACTTCAATTCCATTTCAGG
>JAGYNR010000103.1 GCA_018399715.1 Desulfobacterales bacterium
TTTCGTTCGGACACTACATATAATACCAAAAATTTGAAGTTTCTGCTATCATTAAACAGTTTCAAACTTTTCTTTTTCAATTTCTTTGAGTTTGCGCCATAAAGAGGCCCGGTTGATTCCAAGGAGTCGTGCCGCTTTGCTTTTATTGCCTCTGGTGTGTGCCAGAACTTTTTGAATGTATTGTTTTTCAAGTTCTGCCAGGGTTACAAAGGCTTTGGAAGGTACGTCGATATCAGAAGAGCTTGCATTATATAAGCGCTTGGGGAGATGTTCTTTTTTGATGATATTCCCTTCGCACATAATGACCGCACGTTCAATGGTATTTTCCAGTTCACGGACATTTCCGGGAAATGGATGTTTCATCAAAGCGGAAAGGGCTTCTGGTGATATATAGCTGATATTTTTATCGAATTCATTTCTGAAACGAGCTAAAAAATAACTGCATAAAAGGGGTATGTCGTCGCGACGTTCTCGAAGAGGCGGGATTTGTATTATAAATGTGTTGAGTCGATAATAAATGTCTTTCCTAAAGTAGCCATCTTCAGTCTGTTTTTTCAGGCTTTGGTGGGTAGCGGTTAATATTCGCACATCAATAGGAATTTCATCATTTCCCCCTAGCCGTATGATGGTTTTTTCCTGCAACACTCTCAACAATTTGGTTTGCATGGATACAGGCATATCTCCGATTTCGTCGAGAAAAACGGTACCCCCTGAAGCTGCCTCGAAAAAACCTATTTTGTAATTGACTGATCCGGTGAAAGCCTCTTTTTCATGCCCAAAAAGTTCATTGGTTAATAGTTCCTCACTAAATGATCCACAATTGACAGGAAAAAATTTTTTGTCGCTTCGATGGCTGAACATATGAATCGCTCTTGCCACTAACTCCTTTCCTGTGCCGGTTTCTCCGAGTATCAAAACATTGCAGTCCAACGGGGCAACCTTTTGAATATTTTTTTTGAGTTCAACAATGGAAGGTGACTCCCCGATTAGTTTTTGTGAATGGGGACTGAAAGCAACACGAGGATGCGCCGATTCGATTTTTGGGAACTGTCTTTCGGTGGCATATTGACCTGCATACATTGATAGCGCTTTATCTTCCATGCAATGCTGAAATTTTACCGGAAACCCAACGCTTTCCGTAATGGATTGCCCTTTGCCGGCAAAGTCGGGCCTGATAATGATCATGCCGGTTTCTCGACTGAACTGCCGAATAAAATTCCAAAAGTCGGGCATTTCGTCTTTTCTGAAAAAGGCTGATTCCAAGCCTTCGCCTGCCTGCCTCAGCTTTTCATTCCCAAATGCGGTCAGAAGAATAGTTTTAATATGAGGATGGATCTCTTTGAGTTTCGTGATGGTAATAATGCCATCCATACCGGGCATCTTATAATCTACGATAGCGATATCAATCCGGTTTGTCTTGGCAATATGGATAGCATCTTCGCCCCGTGATGCCATCAGTGGGGTAAAACCTTTTAGATGGATTCTTGCCGATAGGGATTTCAAAAATTTTTCCTCATCGTCAACGAGGAGTATTTTTACACTTTGTGTATTCACGTCCGGTATCTCCAACTTGAGTACAACAACAGCAAAAATCCATAGGAATTTTTAACATAATTTAAAATAGTCTAAAATTATTAACATTTTGGAATAAAATTACATTCAAATTAAACAAAATAAAGTAAAAGATCAAGGAGTTTTATCGGGCTATGTTGATTCAGCGATTTAAGGGCGTCGGAAAAAATAATTGGTAGTATTTAACCTGGAGTGATACAATTCGACTGATCACGATTTTTAATTTGATGATGAGACAGAAGATATCCCGATAAATTTCTGAAAAATCTATAAAACATCAAAAAATAAAATATTTAGAATTGAAACCAGCGGCAATATTTAATAAAAATATATGACAATAACATTTTTATATTGCAAGATTAAACAATATGAAATTATTAATTGTTGATGATGAAAAAAAACTAGCTAAAACTCTGGCGGAAAGGCTTGAACTCCGCGGATTTATAACAGAAGCAGTATTCGATGGTTAAAATGCCTTTGATCGCTTGGGTATGGAAAGCTTCGATGGAATGATTCTGGACTTAAGGCTGCCGGATATCGGTGGTATCGAAATTCTGGAGAGGACAATGTTTTTGTATGATCATGTGAGAGTAGTAATTTTATCCGGGCATGCTAGTTCAACCGATTTTGAAAGATGCATTGAATTGGGGGCCATTGCCTGTTTTCAAAAACCCGCAAATATTAAGCATTTGGTGAATACTTTCCAAACGGAATTGAAATGAAAAAGTTTTTTAGTATTTTTATCCAAAAAATAAAACCACGCTTTCTGGAACCCCATCCGCGGGAAACAGCGAGTCCCTCGCTGTTTAATTATAAAAGTTTTTGGATTGGCTCTATTAATCTGTTAACGATTGTAACCGTTGTTCCGCTTTTTATTCTTTCGATGATCAATTTGAACCTGACACGAGAGGCGATCAACAAGGAAAATTCTCTGCGAACGATACGGTTGACTTCCAATGCCAGGCGCACGGTTACCTTTTTTTTGAAGGAGCGATTGGATGCGATGAGGTTTGTTCTGCAGAATGAAAGGCTTGAAACACTGAAAGATCCTGAAGATTTGGCGTCGATTTTAGAAAGTCTTCAGATTGGTTTTGGAAGCACGCTAGACCTTGGAGTACTAGATGAATCCGGCTTACAAATAAATTATGTAGGCCCTTTTGATTTGACAGGAAAAAGTTACACTGACCGAAAATGGTTTAAGGAATGTGTGAAAAATGGATCCTCAGTCAGTGATGTATTTTTGGGCTATCGGCAGATTCCGCATACTATCATATCGGTAAAATCGGAAGTTAATAATAGTTTTGTTATTTTACGGGCAACCCTTGATATAAAAAAATTTGTTCAGATATTGTCTTCCATTGATTTAAGTGAAAAAAGTGATGCGTTTATTGTAAACCGGGAGGGATATCTTCAGACACCCTCCAAATATTACGGGAATATATTTGAAAAAGTGACTATTCCCCTGCCGGAATATTCTGAGAGTTCCCGGGTGTTTACGTTCGAAGACCAAAGTGGCCGCAAAGTGATGGCAGGGTATGCTTTCATAGAGGATTCGCCATATATACTGATGCTGGTGAAACAATCTACTGATATTATGCAGAGCTGGTTTGCGGTAAGAAAAGAAATCATTTTCTTTTTTATTCTCAGTGCAGTTGTTTTATTTTTGATCATTTTAAGAATTACCACCTTTATGGTGAACAAGGTATATGAGGCCGACCAAACAAGACTCGATGCCATGGAACGACTGGCCCAGTCCAGTCGTCTTATTTCCATCGGGCGCCTGGCTGCAGGCGTTGCTCATGAGATAAACAATCCGCTTGCTATTATCAACGAAAACGCTGGGCTGATTAAGGATTTGTTTGTCTATAAAAAGCAATACGAACCTGGCCACCGGTTAATGGGACTGATTGATACGGTTCTGGAATCCGTAGACCGTTGCGGACAAATCACCCGGCAATTGCTGGCCTTTGCAAGGGATTTCAAGCCTAAAATTCAATCTCTTCACATAAACAAGATTGTTTCAGAGGTACTCATATTTCTTAAAAAAGAGGCGGTTTACAGGGATATCAAAATAGATGTTGATATTCCTGAAGACCTGCCGGTTATCCATTCCGATCATGGCAGCCTCCAGCAAATATTTCTCAATCTTATCAATAATGCGTTTCAGGCCATGGAAGATGGTGGGCATCTGGAGATTAAGGCTGCCAGAAAAAATGAAAATCAAATTTTGGTCAGTGTCAAAGATGATGGATGCGGCATATCAGAAGAGGAGCAGAAAAAAATTTTTGAGCCTTTTTATACGTCTAAAGGCACGAAAGGCGGTACCGGCTTGGGGCTTTCCATCACATTCGGACTGGTAAAAAAACTGGACGGCGAAATTTACCTGGAAAGTAAACCGGGACAAGGAGCTAAATTTTCAATAATTTTACCACTTCGGCCTAAAGGAGATAACCAAGATGAAAATCTTACTGGTTGATGATGAAGAAAAATTCATTTCCTCACTGGCAGAACGTCTGGAAATAAGGGGAATCGATAGCGACTGGGCAACCTGCGGTGATGAAGCAATTTCCAAGGTCAAAGAAAATAGTTACGATGTGGCTGTTTTGGATATCAAAATGCCAGGATTAAGCGGACTGGAACTGAAGGGTAAGCTTGAAACGATTGATGAAAAACTGAAATTTATTTTTGTTACGGGACACGGCTCAGAGGAAGATTACGTTGCCGGCTGTAAGGAAGGATGTTTTTATATCATCAAACCGTTTAAAATTGATGATCTTGTTGAAAAGTTAAAAGAAACAATGGCATTCTAGTTTCCCAGAATCAGGAGGATTGAATGAATAAGGAGTTGGAAAAATTTTGTTTCCAGGGATTATCGTTTTTCGGACGGACAAATCGTATGATATCTCATGAATTTAAAAATATTTTTGCAATTATATCGGAGACGCTCGGATTGTTAGACGAATTAATGGCGATGTCGGAGTCGGGTGCGAAATTGCCTCCCGGAAAACTCAAATCTTTAAGTGAAAGTGTTTTGGAAGAAATAGGGCGGGCTAACGAGGTGGCAAGAAATATGAATGCCTTTGCTCACAGTGTAGATGAATGCGCCTTTGAGGTAGATGTTAACCAGGTAGTAGAACTTATGATAAATATTTCCAAATTCAGCAGCGCTTCCAAAAACATCAATATTCACTTTAACAAAAAATCTTCCTGCATGATTTATACGGTTCCTTTTTTTCTGGAAAACCTGATATATCAGCTTATTGATTTTTCTATGCTTCACCCGGGAGATGACCATAAACTCGAAATTTCTGTTGAGAAAAAAAACCAACACGTGGAAATGATCTTTTTCGGAATTGACAAAAATCTTTCCGAACCATTTCCTCCGAAACCAATAAAATCCATTGCACAAGCCTTGTTGGTAAAAATTTTTCAACCAATTTCCGGAGTGATTCATATGGTTGTTCCGGATCATATCGAAGCTTAGGAATATATATACATCCATCATATTATTGAGGGAGACAGCATGCCGATTCACAATAGTGATATTGCTAAAATATTTAAAAAAATCGCTGACATGCTGGATATCGAGGGTGCAAATCCCTTTCGTATCCGGGCCTATCGAAATGCCGCGCGGATTGTGGAAGACATGCCCAAACGTGTTGCCGATATGATCCGAAAAGGTGATGATCTTACCGAAATTCCCGGTTTGGGTAAGGATTTGGCGGATAAAATTAAAGAAATTGTCGAAACCGGAACGCTTTTCCAATTAAAAGAACTGGAGAATCGTGTTCCCGGGGAACTCAATCAATTGATGCGGATGGAAGGTCTGGGGCCAAAGAAAGTAAAAGTGCTTTATCAGACACTAGGTGTTACCAATCCCGATGAACTCAAACAGATGGCCAGGGAAGGAAAGATTAAAGATGTCGAAGGGTTCGGGCAAAAAACACAGGCCAAAATCCTGGAAGAACTGGAACACCTCACTACTGAAACCAAACAACGAATAAAACTGATAAGTGCTGAAGAGATCGCTGAAGGGCTTGTCGAATATCTCAAAAAAGATAAAAGCGTCAAAAAAATTGACGTGGCCGGCAGTTTCCGAAGGCGCAAGGAAACTGTCGGTGATCTGGATATTTTGGTAACTGTAAAACGGGGTTCAGCGGTTATGGATCACTTTGTGAAATATGAAGATATCACAAAGGTGATTTCCAAAGGCCAAACGCGGTCTACTATCGTTTTGAAATCAGGGCTGCACGTGGACCTTCGGGTTTTACCGCAGGTCAGCTATGGTGCTGCGCTTCATTATTTCACAGGTTCCAAGGCACACAATATTGCCGTCCGGAAAATCGGCGTTAAAAAAGGTTTGAAAATCAATGAGTATGGGGTTTTCAAGGGAAAAGATGAGAAACGAATCGGCGGAAAAACTGAGGAGGAGGTCTTTGATCAGGTGGGCCTGCCATTTATTGAACCGGAGCTGCGTGAAAACGCAGGCGAAATCGAGGCAGCTCAAAAAGGGCAGTTGCCGGAGCTTATCTCCCCGGAAGATATCCGTGGCGACTTGCATTCTCACACCAAGGCCACTGACGGACGCAATACTATAAAAGAAATGGCCGATGCCGCTAAAGATCATGGTTATGATTATCTGGCGATTACCGATCACTCTAAACGCGTGAGGATGGCAAAAGGACTGGATGCCAAAAAGCTGGCGGATCAAATCAAAGCAATTGATCAACTAAACGGCAAATTAACGGGGATTCGTCTTTTAAAATCCATTGAAGTGGATATTTTGAAGGACGGTTCGCTGGACTTGCCTGATGAAATCTTAAAGGAATTGGATCTTACCGTGTGTTCTGTTCATTATCATCAGAACCTGGATCGTGAGAAACAGACAAAACGGATTCTTAGGGCCATGGACAATCCCTACTTTAATATCCTGGCTCATCCGACCGGACGGCTGATCAATGAAAGAGCTCCTTACGAAGTGAACATCGAAAAAATTTTGAAAGCTGCAAAAGAACGAGGCTGTTTCGTGGAGCTCAATGCGAACCCGGATCGACTGGATCTGACAGCACGCTATTGCAAAATGGCCAAAAATATGGGCGTAAAAATAGCTGTTTCCACTGATGCGCACAGTGTAAATGACCTGGATTTCATGAGATTCGGAATTTATCAGGCACGACGGGGATGGCTGGAAAAAGATGATGTTATCAATACCCGTCAATTAAAAGATCTGACAGCATTATTAAAGCGAAAATAACCTCATTTATTTGGATACCACAATAAGGACAGCGACAAGGATGCCGGCAGCAAGGGCGAACAGGCTGAACTTTCGCGGTTCTTTTTCAGCCTGAGGTAGCAAGTGGGTCGCACCGACATAGACCAGTGCACCTGCGGAGAGTGAGAGCAGTGTGCCCAGTAAGTGTTTGTCGATCTGGCTGATCCAGGGATAAGAAACCAGCATTCCCAGGGGTGTTGTTAATGATGCGGAAAGAAATGCGAGAATAAGGGATGCTCTTTCACTGAATCCGCCTCTTATCAATACCAAATAGGTGATGATACCCTCGGGAAATTCGTGCAATACCATTCCAGTGGCAGCCAGAGCTCCGGTAAAAATGCTGACAGCAAACGTAATGGAGTAAACAATGCCGTCGATAAATGAATGAAACCCAATGCCGATGGTAGCGATCAATCCGATGCCATATTGCGTATCGGTTCCTTTTTCACATACGAAAGCGGTAATAAACCGATTAAACAGGTGTAGCATAACAAAGCCAATGAGCAGGAATGCGGGTGCATTATTGTTCATTTCCATGGATTTTGGAATAATATGCAAAAAAGATACCGAAATCAGCACACCAGCAGCAAAACAAACAAAATAAATACTGTATTTTCGTCCCCATGCTTCGAAATGACGAATTGTCAATATCCCGATTCCCGTTACAATAGCCGCCAGTAAACTGGCGCCAAAAGCTGTCCAAAATGTGTTTTCCACTTTAATCGTCTCCCGAAATTACAAAAAATCCGGATTTCACCATTTCCATTACAACACCTGAATTTTTACTATACATCTTTTTAAATTTTTAAATATATGAATATACATTAAATAATTCCTTGAATTATGAAATAGGGTCTATACTGTATTTACATTTACAAACTTAATAAATAAAGTTTTTTTGTGCTCTAAATAGTAATTTACCTTTATTGATTTTCCGATTTTAACTGATATTATTGTTTGCAATTGGAGGATTAATATGGGTGCGCCAGGCCAAGCTGGTAATTTCTTGTCGGTTAAAGTCTGACATAGCCAAAGGTAGCCACCAGGCTATCACCAAGGGTGCATTTGTGGCGGTAACAAAGCAAATGAAGCCACCTGCAGGGATGTACCAGACTGCAACGCAAGTGAAGGTATTGAGCTCCGAAATATTCAACATTGAAGAGGCCGACGGTTTTCATTTGCCGGAAGGCAGTATAAGCTGCGCTGCTAAGGCAAGGTGTGGTTTGCTCTTC
>JAGYNR010000104.1 GCA_018399715.1 Desulfobacterales bacterium
AAAATTATTATATATCTTTATTATTTTTATGTTTAAAAAAGTTGATGAGAGTCTGTCTTTTATCATAGCGGTTTAATCCTATAGATGGAGAGAAAAAAACATGTCAAAGGTTTGTGAAATTTGCGGAAAAAAGCCAATGGTCGGCAACCATATCAGTCACGCTCATAATGTCAGCAAACGCCGGTTCAAACCCAATCTTCAAAGGGTAAAAACTATTTATAAGGGAAGGGTTAAACGAATTTTGGTCTGTACCAACTGCATAAAATCAGGCCTCGTGGTCAAATCGCCCTAAACTTTGCTTAATTTCTAGTGAGAATTTCTTTTTTAGCCGCTTTTTGATTCAAATGCCATTTTCCTGTCAAAGCTGATTCGATCGTTGCATTTTCAAGTTGTTTAAGAAAAAGGTTTCTTGGAATCGGTTGGGCACCGAAGCGGATCAGATGGGGAGTGCTCACTTGACAGTCGACCATATGAAAATGGTTATGCCTAAGAAAATCTACCAGGTACACCAGTGCGACTTTGGAGGCATTACTGACGGTTGAAAACATTGATTCACCGGAAAAGTACCGTCCGATAGACATACCGTAAAGGCCCCCTACCAGCTTGCCATTTTGCCATGCTTCGATTGAATGGGCATAACCGGATTCATGAAGTTTGCAAAACGCATGAATCATCTCCGGAACGATCCATGTAGGCTCTCCTTTTTCAAGGCGGGTGACCGCACATTGCCGGATTACCCATGGAAAAACCCTGTCGACCGTAATCTGAAAAATATCTTTTTTAATCGTTTTTTTTAGACTTTTTGAGATGTTGATTTCTTCGGGATAGAGCACCAGACGCGGGTCAGGAGACCACCATAAAATAGGTTCACCCCTTGAATACCATGGAAAAATACCGCTTCGGTAGGCCAAAAGAAGGCGCTGCTGACTCAGGTCACCGCCTAAAGCCAGCAGGCCGTCCTTTCGGGCCAGTTGAGGTTCCGGAAATTCGGTTGAATCTGTTAAAAGATAAATCGGCATTAACTGTATTCAAAGATTAACCGATCATCTTTCAGATCAATGTGGACATTTCCACCTTTAATAAGCTTACCAAACAGTATTTCATCCGTCAAATAATCCTTTATTTCGGTTTGAATGACTCTTGCCAGCGGACGAGCACCATAGCGGGGATCATGTCCTTTTTTGGCCAGCCATGAGCAAACTGCCGGAGAAATGGTGACAGCAACTTTTTTGGCACCCAGTTGTTCATTTAATTCACTGATAAATTTATCAACCACCCTCTCCATGACGTCATCAGTCAACGCGTTAAACGTAATAATTCCATCGAGTCGATTCCGGAATTCGGGGCTGAAAAATTTTTCGACAGCTTTTTTGCCTTTTCCCCGGGCATCATAATTGGTGCCACTACCAAATCCAATGTTCTGTGTACTCATTTCTCTGGCACCGGCATTGGAAGTCATAATAACAATAACATTTCTAAAATCTGCCTTTTTACCATTGTTGTCGGTAAGGGTTGCATAGTCGAGCACCTGAAGCAAAATATTAAAAATATCAGGATGGGCTTTTTCAATTTCATCCAGCAACAGCACGCTATGAGGATGTTTGCGGATACCATCGGTTAAAAGCCCTCCCTGGTCAAATCCGATATATCCTGGAGGCGCTCCGATTAAACGGGCCACCGCATGCTTTTCCATGTATTCGCTCATGTCGTAGCGCATAAATTCAACGTCAAGGATAGACGCAATCTGTCGGGCCACTTCTGTTTTTCCAACACCAGTCGGACCGGTAAACAGAAAAGAACCAATCGGATGACCCGGAATGCCCAAGCCGGCCCGGGAACGCTTGATAGATTTAACCAGTGACACAATCGCTTCATCCTGACCGTAAACTACCTGTTTAACCTTACCCTCAAGACCCTCCAGCTTCGACTTGTCAGATGTGGAAACACTAACCGTCGGAATCCTGGCCATTTTTGCAACAATCTTTTCAATATCCGAGGGGTGAATTTTTTTTCTCCGGGAACCACCGGTCAGGCGTATAAAGGCACCCGCTTCATCGATTACATCAATCGCTTTATCAGGTAAAAAGCGGTCGTTAAGATACTTGCCTGACAGCTCACAAGCAGCCTTTAGTGATGGATCTGTATACTCAATATCATGATGTTCTTCATAACGGCCCCGTAACCCTTTTAAAATTTGAATACTTTCTTTTATGGTGGGCTCTGAAATTTCAATTTTTTCAAACCGCCTGGAAAGTGCCCGATCCTTTTCAAAATGATTTTTAAATTCCTCATAAGTTGTAGAGCCGATACACCGAAGCTCCCCGGTGGAAAGCGATGGTTTTAAAATGTTGGATGCATCCATGGAGCCGCTGCTGGTAGCACCGGCACCGACAATCGTGTGAATTTCATCGATAAACAAAATCGCATCCTTTTCTTTCTTTAGGGCAGCCAGTACCCCTTTTAATCGCTGCTCAAAATCACCCCGGAATTTGGTTCCGGCCAGAAGGGACCCGAGATCTAACGAGTAAAGCTTAACGCCCGCAAGAAGATCCGGTACATCCTCCTTGATAATCATTTGGGCCAACCCTTCAGCCATAGCGGTTTTTCCCACGCCGGGATCACCGACAAAAACCGGATTATTCTTTCTCCTGCGACAAAGGACCTGAACGGTTCGCTCCAACTCCAGCTTTCTTCCAATAAGCGGATCAAGTCTACCTTCCAAAGCCATCTGGTTAAGGTCCAACGTAAACATTTCCAGTGGATTGCCGCTTTTTTTCTTGCCTTCCTGTTGTTGCTGTGTACGGACCAGCCCTGCCGGCCCTTCCCGGTAAGACATTTTACTGACATTATGAGAAATATAATTCAAAACATCCAGCCGTGTCATGCCTTCTTCCTGAAGATAATAAACAGCGTGGCTGTCCTTTTCTTTAAACATAGAAGCTAAAATATCGCCTACAGCAACCTCTGATTTTTCTGCACCTCTGGCCTGGTTGACCGCCCTTTGAATCACCCGTTGAAAACCAACAGTTTGTTGCAGAACATAATTATTTCCTTCAGGTACTTTTACCATTTGAGTTTCAAAAAAGTTTTCCAGATTTCTTTTTATATTCTCTACATTTCCTCCGCACTGTTCGACAATCTCAGTTCCGACACCATCGTGCAGAATTGCAAAGAGAACATGTTCAAGGCATACATATTCATGACGCCTTCTTTTGGCCTCCTTCACTGCAAAACCCAGTGTCAAGCTCAATTCCCGACTAATCATTGTCTACTCCTTTTCCATACTACATTTTAAAGGAAAACCATACTCTCTGGCGAGTGAATGAACTTTGTTCACCTTGGTTTCCGCAACCTCATAGGTATAGACACCGCAAATTCCGATTCCCTTTGTATGAACATTTAACATTATCCTCATAGCCTCTTCCGCGGCCTTATTAAATACAAACACCAACACTTCAACCACAAATTCCATGGTTGTATAATGATCATTGTGGAGAAGAACCTTGTACATTTCAGGTTCCTTGATCTTTTCTTTTTCTTTCGATTCAAGTTCTTCTTCTAATTCGGGGCTAATCGGATTCATTTTTCCCCCTTTAACCGGAAAAACAAATTATGGTTGCGACTATATCATTTGATCGGATTATAGTATCCGGGTTGGATGTATTGATTTTAAAATAAGAGGCTAACACATTCCACACATCAAACATTACCTGTCTATTGTTTTAAATTACCATAAAATCGACTCTGTTTAAACCCTAAATTTAACAGGCAATTCCAACATCTGTGTTTTAACATTATCAATCCGGTTTTTTTTATGATAAAAATATAAGCATTTATGGTTCACCTTGTAAAGAGGTTTCATTTTCTATCTTCCGCAACACTTTTTATATTTTTTTCCGCTACCGCAAGGGCATGGATCGTTTCTGCCGATTTTTTTATTTTTCCTTTGGACGGGCACTTTTTTGGACTCCGCATCTTCACCCCCGGAAAAAAACATCTCCTGCTCTTTGGGTTTTGTAAGCTTTTCCATTTTTTCCGGCTTTTCAATCTGCAGTCGAAAGAGCATCCCCAGAGTTTCTTCTTTGATCCTATTGATCATCTCCTGAAACATCTCATAACCCTCTTTTTTATAAACGATTAAAGGGTTTTGCTGAGCATAGCCCCTAAGACCGATACCCTCCTTAAGATGATCCATGGACAACAAATGATCTTTCCAGAGGTTGTCCACGACCTGCAACATAACCATTCGTTCCAGAAAACGAAAGTCTTCTCCCCCCAGATCTTGCTCTTTCGTATTATAAATATCGAGCGCAGTTTCATAGATCATCTGTGCCAAACCGTCTCGGTTCAGTCCATCGAGGGTATCTTCATCAGGGGTATCCAAACGGAAATTAAACTGTTTAAAAACGGCCTCCCTGATTCTATCAAAATCCCATTCCTCTGCAGGAATCCGATCATCTGAAAAATCATCGGCAATATCTTCGGACATCGCCATGATCATCTCTTCGATATCCGGCTTGAGATTTTTTCCCGTTAAAGCTTCCCGCCGATGCCGGTAAATAACTTCCCGCTGCTGGTTCATGACATCATCATATTCTAAAAGATGCTTTCGGATTTCGAAATTATGGCCTTCCACCTTGGCTTGAGCTCTTTCGATCGCATTGCTGATCATGTTATGCTCAATCGGCTCGCCCTCTTCCATGCCCAGACGGTTCATTACGCTGGTGATCCTCTCACCGCCGAAAATTCGCAGCAAATCATCTTCCAGGGAAAGATAAAAGCGTGAAGATCCTTTGTCTCCCTGACGACCGGAACGTCCCCTTAACTGGTTATCAATCCGTCGGCTTTCATGTCTTTCGGTTCCCAGGATATGAAGTCCCCCAAGATCAGCAACCCCTTCTCCCAGAACAATATCGGTACCGCGCCCGGCCATGTTGGTTGAAATAGTAACGGCTCCTTTTTGACCGGCCTGGGCAATTATTTCAGCTTCTTTCTGATGATGCTTCGCGTTTAAAACAGTATGCCTGATACCTCGCTTTTCCAGTTTTTTACTCAGTGCTTCGGATACATCTATAGAAATAGTCCCCACCAGAACCGGCTGACCTTTTTTATGAAGCCTTACAATTTCATTGAGGACTGCCTCATACTTTTCCTTCTTGGTCTTATAAATCGAATCGGGGTAATCGATACGAATCATCGGCATGTTGGTTGGTATCACTACCACATCGAGATTATAGATTTTTTTAAATTCCGCCGCCTCTGTGTCTGCTGTACCGGTCATACCGGCCAGCTTGTCATACATTCTGAAATAATTCTGAAAGGTAATGGAAGCAAGGGTCTGGTTTTCGTTTTCTATTTTGACATTTTCCTTTGCTTCCAGTGCCTGATGAAGCCCCTCGCCATACCGGCGTCCGGGCATCAGGCGCCCGGTGAATTCATCAACAATAAGGACCTCATCATTTTTTACGATATAATCTACATCTCGTTTAAACAGCGTGTGGGCCTTGAGCGCCTGATTAACATGATGGAGTAATTCGATATATTGAGGATCATATATGTTTTCCACCTTCAAAAGATTTTCTGTTTTGGCAACGCCTTCTTCGGTAAGCGTTACAGATCTTGCCTTTTCATCAATCGTATAATCCGAATCCTTTTTTAAACCTGGAATAATCGAATTGACCTGGTAATACAGGTGGGTTGATTTTTCCGCCGGACCGCTGATAATAAGGGGCGTCCGGGCTTCATCAATCAAAATACTGTCCACTTCATCCACGATGGCATAATGCAGGTCTCGCTGCACAATGTCTTCAATGTTGAATTTCATGTTATCCCGAAGGTAATCAAAGCCAAACTCATTATTGGTACCATAAACAATATCACAACCATAAGCATCTTTGCGCTCTTTATCGCTCAGGCCGTGCAGAATCGTGCCTACAGATAGACCCAGGAATCTGAAAATTTGTCCCATCCATTCCGTATCCCGTTGAGCCAGATAATCGTTTACGGTAATAATATGAACTCCTTTTCCGGGAAGAGCATTGAGATAAGCCGAAAGCGTTGCTACCAATGTTTTTCCTTCACCGGTTTTCATTTCAGCAATCTTTCCCTGGTGCAACACCATCCCGCCAATAAGCTGACAGTCAAAATGGCGCATGTTCAATGTGCGCCGGGATGCTTCACGGACCGTTGCAAACGCCTCGGGCAGCAAATCATCTATAGATTCCCCGTTTTCCAGCCGTTCCCGAAACAGCCCCGTTCGAGCCTTTAACTGGTCATCCGACATCGCCTGGGTTTCAGGCTCCAGTGAATTGATTTGATCTACCAACGGTTGAAGTTTTTTAAGCTCCCGCTCATTTTTACTTCCGAACACTTTGGTCAGAAAATTTAAAAACATATATAGTGAATTCCTCCTTATGTATCTTTTGGGTAAAATATAATTACATATAATTATATTTCATCTTTTTTCACACTTTAAAATCAATATCTTTTAAGTTTACAGCCAGTGCCAAATGTTGTCAAATCCAAAGCAATGTAACCAGCAATTCTAATTTTGACTCAAACATCAAGATCCGATGTTGGACATTAATAATCGCTATCGAAATCGGGATCGCTATCGAATATGTTGCCTTTGAGGTGTATTTGATTTCCGTTCCGATCCCGATAGCGAATCCATAATTTCATGTGGTTGTCATATTATGATCCAATTTAGATTCTTCTAAAGTTATCATCAAAATCAATTCAGAGCATTTCTAACGCTATATGAATTTATTAATGCAAGCAAATATTATGCCTTCAAAAACCTAAATTGGATCATAATAATTAGAATTGCTGCAATGTATATAACAGTTCTATAACCCATCCCGCGCACCTAAACTTCTTTTCTAAGCCGCCTATGCGGCGGTTCACAAGTATGTTGAGGATTATAACGAGCATTGGGATTTCTAAGCCGCCTATGCGACGGTTCACAGATATGTTGCACCTAAAAAAGAGAATTTAGATTTCTAAGCCGCCTATGCGGCGGTTCACTATCATTCCCGACCTGAACAAGCTTACCATCTTTTCTAAGCCGCCTACGCGGCGGTTCACCCAGGCAAACCGTTGCAACATCACCGTATCCGTTTCTAAGCCGCCTATGCGGCGGTTCACAACTTGAACGTCTCAGCGATGAGGATCTTGAATTTCTAAGCCGCCTATGCGGCGGTTCACCCTTATGATGAGAAATGTCTTAATTGCGCACATTTCTAAGCCGCCTATGCGGCGGTTCACCTCGATCTGTCGCACCTTGAGCCCTACCTTGATTTCTAAGCCGCCTATGCGGCGGTTCACACTATGACCACATGCTATTTATTATTGACGAATTTCTAAGCCGCCTATGCGGCGGTTCACTGCTGGCCTGTTGGGGTTGGCCTCATAAATCTTTTCTAAGCCGCCTATGCGGCGGTTCACGGCTGCACTTATGCCTGCCGAAACTCCCTTGTTTTCTAAGCCGCCTATGCGGCGGTTCACTGTATGTTCACGATACTTCCAGTGCAATTACATTTCTAAGCCGCCTATGCGGCGGTTCACTTTCGTCTGGATCGAAGTTTGTTCGCTCGTGATTTCTAAGCCGCCTATGCGGCGGTTCACTGTATGTTAGCAATACTTCCAGTGCAATTACATTTCT
>JAGYNR010000105.1 GCA_018399715.1 Desulfobacterales bacterium
ATTGTTAAGCCCTTTATATGATTATCAAGCTTCGCTTCGCCCGTGGCACCCTATAACCTAAACTTATGTGTTAAAAATTTTAAATCCTGGAATAAAACTGCTATGAAAACTCAAAGCAATTTTGGGATAATTTTCATCACCCCAGGCGCTAACTGATAATTGGCGGCACGTCATTCCGACGAAAGCCGGAATCCAGAAGGTTTTGTCGGATTCCTGGATTCCGGGTCTCCGCTCCGCTACGTAGGCAATGACGAAGATTTTTATGATGTAAATTGAAAAATTTGATCATTGAGTAACAGGTTTGGTTATTCAATCACACTGACAGAAATATCTTTTGCAAGACTGATCACTTTCTGGGAAACACTTCCCAGAAACATTTCCTTGATCCCGGATAACCCTCTTCTACCCATAATAATCATATCGTAGCCTTCTTTTGCTTCGGCAACAATATCCCGTGCTACGCCATGTTTTTTGGCTTCCATCTTGGTATGGATGTTCTTTTCATCAAAACCGCCACCGACAAGAGTTCTCTTTGCTTTTTCCATTGCCTGCTGAATCAGCTCTTTCTTTTTATCTTCCAGCGTGCAAAAAGCAGATTGTTGGGATTTGAAATAGGGGGTAAGCTCTTTGCTGTTCATCTGGCAAATGTCAGAAGTATCAAGCAGTACACTAAATAAAGTTACCTTTGCATCAGGTTTAAAATTGTTCGCCAAATGTTCCACTGCCCTCATTGCATTGTCGGAATCATCAAACGCAACTAAAATTTTTTGGCTCATACGCTTTCTCCTTTCTCCTGACTTTCATCGATGTAAATTTATAAAATAAGATAATACACTTTACTTTCATATCAAAGATTATGAAAAATTTTCTCATAATTTACAATCAAAATCTGAGATAATATGCTATATTCATTTTTAACATACAGTAAAAACAACAAGCCTTTTCACAAAAGGAGATAAGCTTCATATTTTGAAACGTGTCGGACTATTTGTAAAAGAAGAATACGAAGCAAAAAAGACAGCCGATGAATTGGAAAAATGGCTGATTGGAAAAGGTGTCGATGTACTCCGGAAAAAAGGGGTGCCAGCCGGACTGAAAAAAACCGGCGAAGACATACCATCTGCACCGAAAAATTTATTTTGCATATTTGTGCTCGGTGGAGATGGTACATTTCTTAGTGCTGTCAGATGGATTGACAATCACGATATTCCTATTTTAGGGGTCAAATTCGGGGATGTTGGCTTTCTGGCCGAAATCGCCGAAGACAAATTGTTTACAGTTGCCGAAAAAATACTGAACAATAATTTCAGGACCATGCCGCGAATGCGGCTCGATGTAGAGCTTTACAGGAATGGCAATCCATTTGTCCGAGAGACAGTCTTAAACGATGTTGTCATCAATAAAGGTGCCTTGGCGCGATTGGCTCATATCAAAACATATATCGGCGATCATTATTTGACAACTTACAAGGCAGATGGATTGATTGTCGCCACCCCGACCGGTTCAACCGCCTATTCTCTTGCAGCCGGGGGGCCTATTATTCATCCGCAGGTCCCGGCCATCATTATGACACCTATTTCACCATTTACGCTGACCAACCGTCCCCTGATTATACCCGATACATCTTGTATCACGATTCGTCTTGAAGCCAAATCAGAAGACATATTTCTCACATTTGACGGTCAGACAGGCCTGGCGATCAATGACAAAGATTATATTACGATTCGTAACGCGAAAAAGCCGATTTCACTGATCACCATGCCGGACCAGGAATATTTTGATGTCCTGAAAGCAAAACTTCGATGGAGTGGTGGTCGCGTATAAACCTGCGCTTATTCCTGCTGTGTCCCTTACTTAGTGCCCAGTTCTTTGAGATATTCTAGATAAACATTTCCGGCCTTTGCTGAAAAAAGTATAAAGATAACTTTTTCGATTGATTCCATTTCACTGAGAAGTCTGCAAGTGGTATCTACTGCAATTTTACAGGCATCTTCAATGGGATAGCCATAGACACCACAACTAATCGCCGGAAATGCGATGGTTTTCACACCATATTTTTCAGCAAGCTTCAGGCTGTTTTGATAACACATGGCCAGAAGCTCGGCATCTTTCGGCGATCCGCTATAAACCGGGCCAACCGTATGAATGACATATTGAGCAGGAAGATGATAGCCTTTTGTAATCGCCGCTCCTCCGGTCGGGCACCCGCCGATGGTTTTACACTCTTCCAACAGTTTTGGACCTGCAGCCCTGTGGATTGCACCATCAACACCACCGCCACCCAATAAGGTTTTATTGGCTGCATTGACAATGGCATCGACAGTCAATTTCGTAATATCGCCCTGCTGTATTTCAATTTTTTCAAGTATTTCTTTTTCCATCATGGCGCTCCTTTTTAATCAATCGTCAGGATTCTTATCATACAAAACTCAACCATGTAAAACTGTAAACCAAAAGATATTGAAAATTTTCTAATTATAAGAGGTTTGAGGAAAACTGCTCAACCTAACCAACATTCTACCAGCAATTCTAATTTTGACTCAACCATCAAGATCCGATGCTGGACGTTAATAATCGCTATCGGGATCGGGATCGAAATCGAATCCATCATTTCATGTGATTGTCATAATTAGAATTGCTGACACTGACATTCTACACTCAAGCTGCTTTCCCAAATTCGTTATAACCAGGAATTTTTATTTCACATAAACAAAAAAGAATTTACATGTTCCCTACTTTTTGCTTTTTTATTTTTATAACATCCATATAATCTGAGATTGGAAACGTCTCTACAATGAAAAACAAATAAGTAACAATGCGACCGCAACCGGACATACAGATGGGACACTTATGAAGACGCAACATGTTAAAATAAAGATACAAAATGATGAATCCGTATCAGCCGTCATTGCTGCTCCTGATCAACTGAATTCAGATATCAGGACAGGACTGATATTTGCTCATGGCGCTGGAAACGATATGAACAATCCATTGATAGTATCCGTATCAGAAGGTTTGACGGATAAGGGATTTATGACGATACGGTTCAATTTTTTATACAAGGAGAAAGGCAGGAAGGCACCGGATAGCCAAAAGGTGCTTATCAATACCTGGATAAAGGTATATAATTATTTTAAATATCAGTCGGGGTATGCCATTTCAGATGTTGTGGCCGTTGGAAAATCAATGGGCGGCCGGGTGGCATCGCAAATGGTTGCAGATGGTCAACTGGATGTGTCCCGCTTGATATTTTTGGGGTATCCCCTTCACGCTTCGGGTAAGACAGACAAGTTAAGAGATGCCCATTTGTACAACATAAAAATTCCAATGCTGTTTTTTGCCGGAACACGGGATACATTGTGTAATTTGGACAAGCTCAGGGGTGTTTTAAAAAACTTAAGCAGCAAATGGGAGCTTGATATCATTGAGGGGGGCGATCATTCATTTAAGCTGTTAAAATCAGATCCAAAAACCGATAATGATATATATCAGCATATCATCCAAAAATCTTCAGACTGGCTGACCCGATAAGGGATGCGGCGGGGAGATCAATACACATCATGCTCAAAAACAGTTTCATTCATATCCCGGGTATTGGAACCAATACAGAAAGACAGCTATGGGATAGCGGACTGTCCTGTTGGGAACAATTGGAATCCGGCAACCCGCATCGTATTTTCCCGAAACGA
The DNA here is from genome assembly GCA_018399715.1 of Desulfobacterales bacterium. GTDB lineage: Bacteria > Desulfobacterota > Desulfobacteria > Desulfobacterales > SKZT01 > M55B149. The sequence continues at coordinate 3,690 of JAGYNR010000105.1, forward strand.
TACGAAAAGATATTCGCCTATACAAAAGAATCCCTGGAACAGCTTAACAACAAGAATCCGAAATATTTTTCAGATCTGATGCCACCGAAGGAACACTGGCGTTTATTTCCACATTTTCGATCCGGCACAGCTTATTTGGACATTGAGACCACCGGCATTTCAATGTATGGCTTTGAAATTACGACCATTGCATTGTACGATGGCTGTTCCATCAGATATTATGTAAAAGATCAGAATCTTGAAACATTTATGGATGATATCCAAAACTATGATGTCATCGTTACATATAACGGCAAAGTATTCGATGTTCCATTTATTGAAAAACAGTTTGGAAACAGGCTGGATCAATCCCATATTGATCTTCGATATATCTTAAAGAGCTTAGGATATACAGGCGGGCTGAAAATGTGTGAAATGGCATTGGGGATAGATCGGGGCGACTTAGATGGGGTGGATGGATATTTTGCTGTTCTGCTATGGTTGGACTATCAGCAGAACAATAATCAAAAAGCCCTGGAAACTTTGCTGGCATATAATATCGAGGATGTGGTGAATCTGGAGACCCTGATGGTAACTGCATACAATATGAAAATCAGGGAGACGCCTTTTTATGAAAGCCATCGGTTAGAGCTGCCGGACCGACCGGAAATACCGTTTAAACCTGATTTGGCAACCATAGATCGGCTGAAAAAACAAATTTTTGGATTATCTGGATCATATTATTATTAATAGGTATAAAACGATGCGTGTCTTATTCTGGTTTTGTGAAAAATTTGCCTGGAACCCGGTCATGAAAACGCTGGATGAAGTTCCGGATGATGTCCCTGATCAGCGTAATAATGTTGTTGTGGCTTTCATCCATGTTGAACCGAAGGATTTTGAAGACCACAGCTCGGCGGAGACCAAACTGGTGAAGAATGCCAAATGGCTGGCAAGAAAATGGGATGTAAAAGAGGTGCTGCTGCATTCCTTTACCCATTTGGCTGAAGAAAAAGCAGAGCCGGCTCAAGCGAAGAAATTAATTGACCGGGTACAATCCCGACTCAAAAATGCAGGCTATGAAGCTTCTCAGACCTCATATGGGTACTTTAATGACTTATCCATAGAGGCAAAGGGACATCCATTAGCCAGAATATTCAAGGAGTTTTGAAAAAAATAATAATGAAATAGAACAAAAATTCACGATTAACAGAATTGCAGCATTCGTGTGGGGATTGTTTAAATAAACTTGAAATAATTAAAATTCTCTGAATTGCCCATGAAATACCTCTCTTACATGCCAGGTGGTGAAATCCCGGTGAGGTATATAAGCGGTTCTTTGGGGATATTTGATAGTTTTCCCGTGAAAATCCATCAGCCATTCCTTGAATCCTCGTGAACCATTGGCCCTGTCAGAGACTATGATTTTCATGTCATCGGATAAAGTGAAAGCGCCCCGGTCGAACAATTTGTGGTGAAGTGCGCACAGGGCGATACCGTTTGTTTCCGTATCCGGTCCGCCTGCGGTGTGCCATTTGATATGTGCCGCCTCAAGGCCGATGGGTGTATGATCAATTCGGACGTCGAAACCGCAGATGGCGCAACGGTATTCGTAGGCCCGAAGGACACGATTCCGAAATTCCGGGTTGCGGCGATGAACAACTTCGGCATCGGCTGCCAGATCGATGCCGACGGCTTGCAGGATGTCCTCGTGGATGGAGGGAGGGAAATTGTCGTCCAGGAGTTTTTGGACGATTTCTTTTAATAGGGTCGGATCTTTTTTGATCTCCCGATAAACGGTTTTCGTGAAACCGCCAAAAGCGTTGTAGCGGATCAATTCGGATTTTTTGACGTCCCCACTGTTATTGACATTCCATTCTGATTGCTCTGGCGACTTGACTTCCCAAATTCCGTCATTCTGCATCCGCCAGAAAGGATATTCAGGCCGGTGGTTTTTCCTTTCAGGTCCAAAATCATTCAGCAAGCGGATCAGGTTTTTACTGACCTCCTCAAATTCAACCAGCCGTTTTTCATCCCTGACTGCTTTACCGAGGGCGTAAAGGGCGAGCAATGGCTTGTGAGGGGCTCTTTCGCCGCCGCGTCGCCAAACGGTGAGGCGGTTGAATTTGGATAGGAGGTCGGACTCTTTCATTGTATTAGCGTCGTTTAATCAAAACAGAAACATAGTCTATATTCAAAATTCGATCTTTCAGATACACCGCCAGCGCGGCGCTGTCTTTTCCGCTGGACAACGCCAGAATGTAGCGTCTTTTGCCACTTTTTGGCTTCATTGGTTTCTGTTTTCCGTTCTCTGCAATCTGGGCTGATCGTAAAATCAAAGATGGCGTTATGGCATCCCAAGCCATTCGTCAATCGGCCTTTAAATTTTTTAAAATCTTTTTTGCCAATGGTTCTTTTATTTCATTATGACGAGGAATTGTTTCAGTAATCCCAAATTTTGGATTTATCCAAAGTAAATGAGAACTGCCTTCACGTTTCAGATGGCAACCTGAAAATCTCAATCTTTTTCCAATTCCCGTCTTTTCATCCCACCATTACCGTGTCTTGGATTGCGTCATCAGGCAAACCGCGAAGAACGTCCTCTCTGCGATCTTCCAAAATTAACTCGATAGCCCTGCCGAAGATTGTTCTTGGTTTCCTTAATCGTCTCGCCCTGGCCATTCGCGCCGGGGACTTCAGGGCAAATGGCCCAATACCCGCCTTCGGGCGCTGCTTCAATTATTGCCGTGAATTCCGCCTTCATTCCATCTCCTGTTTTTTACTTTCAATTGTTATTTGCATGATAATCTCTTGTCGGTTTAAACATCGCGTAAAATGTCGTGGTGAAAATGAGCCAAATCCATGCACCCATTGCAATAAGAGCTGATGTGTCAACAAAAATCGATTTCATGATCGTTTCAAAGTTCCATATAGATAGTAGTCGGGATTTTCAGCGAAATCTTCAATATCCGTGTCAACAGCGATATTCTCTATATCAAGATTATCCCATTGATCATCATTTAGCATAGGCGTTTTTTTTCAATCTCGAAAGATATGCCCTCTTTTGCTAAAAGCTCCCTATGTCGGAAATGAGACGCCTTATCTTATCATTGGGAAGCATCTCTGGTACATTTATTGTTAGTTGCATAGCCTTTCCCTTTACTCGGGGTCTGAACAAGAACCCTTATGTCCCGCCGCGCCTCTGGTTCGAAGATCAGTATCCCAAGAAAGCCCCAAAGACGGATTGTTCAATGTTTCCTCCTTCTTATCAGGAACCTGCACTGCCTTCGGTGGTTCAGGTTGTATCTCAGCAGCGACGAGACAACCAGCAAACGACCCTGGAACTTCGGCGGAAGGCACGCTTACACGGTTGATTATTGGGTTGCCTGGGGCTAACGTCTGATTTTTTTAAAAATCCATTGCCTCCCTGCTGATTTCTTCTCCGCTTAATCCTTCAAACAGATTGTTCCTCCATTTTGTATAATCGAATCTCTCTCTTTGAATAAGAGCGATGAATTTTTCAGCTTCGACAATACCAAGTTCGTTATGCAATATTTCAAGTCCCGACATTTTGATTTCCGTATCGGTTTTCATGGTTAATACTCCAATTGGCTGATTAAACTTATTGGATTCATGACTTCAATCTCTCTGATTTCCGCAGTTTTTCTCAAAATCCCCTTGTCTGCCGTCAAAAAATAATTACAGATCGAAGAAACAGCACATGCAATATGCAGTGCATCAGGAGGCTTCAACCCCATCGACACCATAAGGTTCTAAGTGTAAATGTATGTCTGTGGTTAAAATTTTCGTCTTTCTTGATCTTAACGAAAAATCCTAGTTTTCGTTCGGGCGCTATCTATAAATATCATATTATACTATTTCTTCACAAACACTAAAAAACCGACTTTCATTGAAAGGCGCCGGCATATGAGGTATAAAACAAAGAGGCGGTGCTTTAT
>JAGYNR010000106.1 GCA_018399715.1 Desulfobacterales bacterium
AGTTGGGATACTATTTTTTTGCGCATTTTCAGGCTCCTTTTTGCTTTAGCAATCGCTTAAATATTTGAATAAACGATGTATCCTATATGATGTAGCAATTGAAAAGTCAATACTAAAACGCGCATAAATATTTGTTTTTATAATATTTTTTACTTTTTTTCTACAGAAACTATTTAAGGTAAGCGTATAAATGGAGCAGTCGTTTTTAATAGGCGGTACTTGTTTTTTCGTTTGTGATTTTTCCAAAATTATTTTATAGGGGAAATATAAAAAATAAAATTACCTCGAAGTTTTTCACGCGGAAAAAATTAAAATGCTGAAAGGAGTCCATATGAAATTCGAAAATCTAGAGGCAATAATCGATTTTGCAGTTGATAAAGAAATCGAGGCGGCTGAATTTTATGAAAGAGCAAGCAAAGAGGAAGCGTTTTCCGGAACCCGGCAGATGCTTAAAGAATTTGCCAATGAAGAACGTAAGCATCAGTCATTGCTGGAAAACTTCAGAAAAGAGGGCATGACCAGCAGTATATCCGATTACAAACTTAAATGGATTAAAGATATCAAGCGCAGTGATTATCTCGTAGACATCGAGTACAAAGAGGGTATGCCCTATAATGAAATTTTGTTGTTGGCCATGAAAAGGGAGGAAAAGGCGCTTCAACTTTACAATGATCTGTTAAAAGAAGTCGAAACCGATGATGCCAAAAAATTGTTTCAAATGCTTTGCCAGGAAGAAGCAAAACACAAACTGAAGCTTGAAACGCTCTATGACGATTACATGGCAAAAATGGGGGATTAAAAAGAAAAACAAGGTAATTATCATTTGCGGTCCCACCGCGGTAGGAAAAACCACGGCGGCAATTCGCCTATCGCAGCTGTTCAATGGCGAAATAATCAGCGCGGATTCACGTCAGATTTATAAATATCTGGATATCGGAACCGCTAAGCCCACAGCAGCGGAACAGGCTCAAATTCGCCATTATATGATTGATATTGTCGAGCCGGATAAACCGTTTGATGCCGTGGTTTTTACAAAAATGGCCCGTCAGATAGCTGATGACTTGATCGCCAAAGGAAAAACCCCATTTTTGGTGGGGGGGACCGGCCTTTATATTAAAACGTTTGTGCACGGTCTTTTTTTTAATAAAACGACTGATTCTTCTGTTCGTCAGCACTTAAAAAGTAATGCCGCAAAACACGGAACCCTGTTTCTGTTTAACAGACTTACACAATGTGATCCGATTACGGCCAAACGGCTTCATCCAAACGATACCTACAGAATCATAAGGGCTCTGGAGGTCTTCGAGATAACCGGAAAGCCCATTTCTCAATACCAACAGGAACACAATTTCGCTGAAAATGTCTTTTGCTCTCTGAAAATCGGCTTGTATCTGGAAAGAGACAAGTTGTATGAGCGGATTGATAACAGAGTCGATAAAATGATAGCCGATGGTTTTCTGGAAGAAGTTTGCATGCTTTTGAAAAAGGGATATTCAGCCGGTTCAAATGCCATGCAGTCTATCGGGTATCAACACATAGTTTCATATTTAGACGGAAAAATAACCTGGCAGGAGGCTGTCCGTACCTTTAAACGGGATTCACGTCGATACGCAAAGCGTCAGTTGACCTGGTTTCGGTCTGATCCTGAAATTATATGGGTAAAACCCGGTGAAACAGACACCCTGATTCCCCAAATCAGACGTTTTCTGGAGTAATGAATCAGCCATCAGATCAAAAAATGATGACAACTGTGTCACATAAACAGATGGATATCCTTTTGGGAAAGACAAGCCGGATATTTTTTAAAATTATCAAAAGTGATATCTGAAAAGGGCAATTGTTTCATTTCTTTGATAATCTCAAAAATTTTCAAATAGTTGTGCAAAATACGCTGGTCCCAGTAAAATCCAAGTTCTTCGGATAGATGATGTATTTTATTTTTTGGACCTTCGATTTCCATGAAGTGACCAAATGGCATTTGATCAAGACACAGCGTAGTGTCGCTGATGACAAACGTTTCCCGCCATTTTTCATAAATCTGTTCCGGATGATACTCTAAGGCTTCAAGAATTTCCTGGGTGGTTGAAAAATCGCTGACCTCGACTTCCAGTTCGCGGTAGATTTTATAATTACTGTCTTTTTCATCCGGCTCACATTTATAAGTCAGCCGGTTGCAATTGTCTTTTCGGAGCCTTAATAGTGCGTTTTTCGCGATAAGACTGTTTTCTTTATCCTCAAAGCGAATATTGGTCTCAAAAACACATCCGTTGCTTTTAGCTCCAAGGTTTTTGAGTTTACTGCGAATCAAATCCGGATGTTTGATAAAAAATTTTACCTCGATTTCCAAATGTTCCATAAAGATTGCCTATTGGTTTTGATTAAACAATTATGTGACCTAAACTTCAGCGGTAAAAATTTTGGGAGTGCTATTTTACAGGAGGATTTAGATAAAACCCTTATATTCTAGAAATAAGGTTTGGATCAAATGATTTTTTTCTTGACAGATATTTTTTTTTTAAATAAAAGTGTAAATTTAGTTTTGAATAATGATAGGAGAAAAGTGCAGTGAAAAAATATACTTATAGCGCAAAACCCTGCGATATTCAGAAGAAATGGTGGGTAGTGGATGCTGACGGCATGGTTCTGGGAAGGCTGGCCACTGAAATTGCCAGTCGGTTGCGTGGTAAACACAATCCATTGTTTACTCCCCATGTGGATACCGGAGACAGTGTTATTGTCATCAACGCTGAAAAAGTGGTACTGACCGGAAGAAAATGGGATCAGAAACAATATTATCGTCACAGCGGTTATACCGGCGGATTGAAAAGTATCACCGCCGGAAAACTCAAAGACAAACGACCTGAAGATCTGGTTCGCTTTGCGGTAAAAGGAATGCTTCCCAAAAATCGTCTCGGCAGACAATTATTTAAGAAATTAAAAGTCTATAAAGGTGACAAACACCCCCACGAGGCCCAGCAACCCACGGCACTGAATCTTTAACAGCCTATATGTTGATAACCCACGAAAAATTATTGAACCCGATAATATACAATCTATAGATAACAAGGATGTAGATGGAAACTGAAAAATATTACGCAACAGGACGACGGAAAAGCTCGGTAGCCCGAACATGGCTGATACCCGGTAGTGGTGAAATTACCATTAACGATGTTGCACTCGATAAATATTTCAAGATGCAAAATATTCGGAATGTTATGCTTCAGCCAATGGTAATGACCAATAAACTGGGAGATTTCGATATTAAAGTGAGAGTTCAGGGTGGTGGTTATTCGGGTCAGGCAGGAGCTATCCGGCATGGTATTACCAGGGCGCTGATCGAGGCCGATCCAGACTTGCGAAATGTATTGAAAAAAGCAGGTTTTGTTAAACGCGATCCCAGGACCAAAGAACGGAAAAAGTATGGTCAGAGAGGGGCCCGGGCGCGCTATCAGTTTTCAAAACGTTAATTTCTATCACAGACGCTATAATCGTCATAAGTTCTCTAATATGCATCTGTGTATAGCGGCAGATAAAAATAAATTTACCGACACGCTCAACAGATCGTATTAAAGAGAGAATTTATGACGATTATTGTCGCGAACCTGCGATGAATTATTATTTGGAAAATAGCTGTTATTTCAAACTCGATGATCAAGTTTTTTCCCGTTATTCCGGCGAAAGCCGGAATCCAGAAGGTTTTGTGGGCTTACTGGATTCCGGGTCTCCGCGCCGTTACGCCCGGAATGACGAAGTTTGTTATGAGCTGAATTAAAAAACTTGATCATCGAGTCAAAGGCGTTTTTCCAATAGTCGCAACGCTGTCTTCCTCCAACACCCATTGCAGCAAATCGATCATCAGATCACATTCCCTTTGGATATCCTGAGAACATGGCCATTTTTTTCGATACGCCTTGATTCGCTGAATTTCTTCTCTGACTTGTTTTTCGGTTTTCATTTTATCTCTTTAAAAATATTTGAAGCTAATCATTGCTTAAACTATTAATGATCCTATTAAGGGATATGACAAGAAATAATCATGCCACATCCCTACGTATGGTTTAGTTCCTTCTGGGATAGAAAGAGACCCGCTATTGTTTTGGCATCCTGTATCTCCCCTTTATAAATCATATTCATGGCATCATCAAAAGGAAACTGATGAACCGTAAGGTATTCATCTTTATCGAGTGACTGTTTGTCAGCAGACAGGCTGACGGCTAAAAAGACCGTGATCTGTTCATCGGAATAGCCGGGAACCGGAATGATTTCTCCAAGCCGTTTGAATTGTGCTGCCATAAAACCTGTTTCCTCGATCAGTTCTCTTTTAGCACAGGCAAAGGGCGTTTCATTGGGATTCAGAGTACCTGCCGGTATTTCCCAGATCAGTTTTCCGACCGCATGACGGTACTGACGGACCAATAAGACTTTCCGGGTGTCGTCTACCGCCACAACAGCCGCAGCGCCTGGATGTTGAAGGGTTTCAATGTCAACTGATACCTGATTGGGAAGTGTGAAATTTTCTTTTAACAGCCGAAAAACTCTACCTTTATATATCTCTTTTGATGTGTTTACAGTCACTTTCAATTCAGATTCTCCTTTCCCGCATGACATGATGATCAAATGATACACCCCGATCAGATTATGCAATGAAATTTTATTTCTGCAAATCTATCGATAAAAAGACACATAAAAATCATGGATTAGCAAAAAACGGCAAACAAGGGGAAATGATCGGAGGGATACCGGCCGGCAAATTTATCTCTGATCACTTTACACGCCTGAACCATCAGGTTTCCGCGGAAAAGAATCCAGTCAATATGGTCTCCATCTGTTTCACCGGTAAATCCATGATGGGTTCCGGGATACGGCTCATCAAATACCGGTTTGAAATAGCCCGCAGATTGATTACGTTGATGCTTATTGGTTCCGGTAAATATTTTATAACATTGACAGGATGGATCTGCATTGAAATCGCCCATCAAAATTGCCGGGATTTCGACGGGCTGTTGGGAAAGACGTTCCATAATCAGTTTGGCACTATGCAATTGCACTTCCCGGCCGAAGTCAAAATGAGTGTTGATACAAATCACCCGCTGGTTTAATTTTTCAAAAAGGCCCATGGTACACTGGCGGGGCCATATACTTTCCGGAAGCCTGCTGGGAATATCCGGAGTGGAACTTAAAAAGAAATGGTCGCAGAATCTGCATTCCCAGCTATGATGATAAAAAATAACATTGTTTTGCCAGAACACCGGTGCTGGTTTCCGTATGCCGATTACACGATGCTGAGATAAGATCTTACTGATAAAGTCCGACTGAAAATTATTTACTTCCTGTAACGCCAGAAAATCTACCTTATATCGGTTCAGTAATTCCGGAAATATCGATTTTCGATATTCCCAGCTGTTTTTTCCATCCTGCGCCAGACCAAACCGTAGATTGAGCGTCATGACTGAAATCTTTTTTCCTGCGCTATTTCTGGCGCCATATTCATTCATAGGGTTATATCCTTCGTGCTAGATGAATGGGTCATGGATACCCAATAGTGCGACGGTAGCGCATGCAGTCGGCATCATCCTGTTTATGGTCAATAAATTTAATTTTCTGGATATTTTCATAGCCCTTTTTCCGAGCCTTCTCAAGGGTTTCGGCTCCGGCTACCAGATGAAGTACCCGGCCTCCCCATGTAACTAATTGTTTTTCATCATGCTCATCAACACCCGCGAAATACACCGCTATGCTTTTATCCAGCTTGTCGAGGCCCGTAATCTGGTGCCCTTTGCCATAGCGTTTAGGATATCCGGGATTCCATCCCCGGGATGCTTTCGATCGCCCTTCCATGCCAATAATATCAACGTAATACTGCTGATTCCAGACTTGCTTGATTTGATCCAGCTTTCCTTCCCATACTGCCATACCGATTTCAAACATATCTGTACTGAGCTTTCGGGCCAGAACTTCAAATTCAGGATCCCCATGGCGAACATTGATTTCAAAAATTTCGAGTTGATTGTCCGGGTCAAGGTTCAGTCCGAAATACAAAACCCCTTTGTAGTTCCATCCGAAATCATTATAAATTATGTTGACCGTCGGATGGACAATTTCCCTGATAATCCGGTTTACCAGCGGATCGCTCACCAGTTGGTGAGGGCAGTAACAGCCTGTTCCACCGGTATTGAGATTTCCGCCGAATTTTTTAATGGACTCGATATCGTCGGGATCAAAAGCAGGCTTATAGTCCTGACAGAACATTTTTAATGGAAAAACCTGCCTGCCGTCGAGATAGACAAAAAACGATATTTCAGTGCCATACTTTCGTTCTTCGATAACCACCCGGTCACCGGAGTCACCGAACATTTTTTTGACCATTATATCATCAATAGCAGCCAGGGCGTCCTCTTGATCATTGCAAACAATGGCGCCTTTACCGGCGGCCAGCCCATTGGCCTTTATCACTACCTGGTATCCGATGTTTTTGACATATTTCCAGGCATCATTGGGATTGTAAAATACCCGGTATTCCGGCTTACCAATACCGGCAGTTTTAAGAAAAAAATCGGTAAAGGCACGGTCGCTTTCAATTCTTGCATAATCCGCTTTAGGACCTACACAAGGAATATTATAGCTTGTCAAAACATCCACCAGCCCTGCTGAAAGAGGATTTTCGGATCCCACATCTACCAGATCAATACGATGCTCCTTACAGAATTTTGCAACTTCCGTAAAATTGTCAGGATCTGAAAGTTTAACCAATTCGATGAGTCTCCGTTTTCCTTTGGGTGTATATAAAACGCCAGGATTTCCGGGGGCAAAATACACTTTTTCAACATGCTGGCTGTCGCCATATTTATCTGCCAGGCAATGATCTCTTCCGCCGCTTCCGTAAACCAATACATTTGCCATTTAATTTTCTCCAGTTTAAATTGTATAACCAAAACAACAAAGGGTAGTCCTTAAAAGAACTACCCTTTGTTGTTTAATGAAAATTATATAAAATGTAAAGTTTAGTTTATCTCATAATTTTTTTTACAAATCTTTACCGCTATTATTAATGACTATGACCACAAAATTCAGTTGGATTTGGTATAATCATGCACATTTTTCGAAAGCCTGTTGAATTTTATCCGGCAGATCTTCCATTTTTATTAATTTTTTATGTCCAGGTAATATACGGTCAGTGTGAGAGGTTGAGGAAATCAGTTCATGGCCGGTGCTTTCAAGTTTCGCGCACAGCTCTTCAAGGCTTTTCTTCCCATTTAAAAGCAGGCTCATGTACTCAGGCTTATCCAGATTCTTTATCAAGGGTGTTTCAGCCATCATGGCATGCAAGACTCGCCGCATCGAGTTATTACCGGTTTTCCTTCGATGATCGCGGCGCAAACCCCGGAAGAATTCTTCAAGCAGGTTATTTGTGCGTTGGGGATGAATGGTCATTTTCCCGAATGGAGTGCTTATCTCGATGGGATCCGT
>JAGYNR010000107.1 GCA_018399715.1 Desulfobacterales bacterium
TATGTCTGTGGTTAAAATTTTCGTCTTCCTTGATCTTAACGAAAAATTCTAGTTTTCGTTCGGGCACTAGATAAACTATAGAGATCTTCGGAAATCAAGAAAAAATTGATAATGGGTGTGGATCAGACTAAAGTACGTATTTTTATGGGTTCTTCGTCATTAGCGGCCAGTTCTGCTTTAACGGCTGCTGCAATTTTTTTAAATATATATGGCTTCTTGATATATTGCCTTGCCCCTAATTTCTGGGCTTTTTTAACCCGATCGGTTTCTGAATATCCACTGGCAATCACCGCTTTTTGTCCGGGATGCAGTTCAATGATTCTTTTATAAGTTTCAAGCCCATCGATACCAGGCTCCATTATCATATCAAGTATCAACAGGTCCACCGAATTATGTTTTATGTACTCAATCGCTTCTTCACCACTTGACACCGCTGATACCTTATAACCAAGGTGTGTGAACATCATGTTGACAATCTCTCTTTGCTCTTTTGTATCATCGATAACCAAGATTGATTCCCCTTTGCCCCGATAATCCTCAATATTAAAAGACAAACTTTCCTTGATCATTTCTTTTCTGGTAATCGGAAAATACAGTGAAAAAGTTGTTCCTTTTCCTTCAGTGGTGTTGATATCAATATACCCCTCATGGTCCTTAACTGTTCCCCAGACGACAGCCATTCCCAAACCAGTACCGCTTTTACCCATTATTTTTTTTGTGAAAAACGGTTCAAATATCCTGTCGATATAGTCCGATGGAATACCATGTCCCGTATCTGTCACAGAAAATTTGACATATTCTCCTTCTACAACGTCTTCATAGGCGCCAATTGGTTTATCAACATACTGCATTTCGGTTGTGAGCATAATCTTTCCGCCCTCCGACATATCTTCAACAGCGTTCAATACCAGGTTCATAATGGTTTTTGATAAATGAACAGGTGATCCCAGAATATTTAACAGATTTGAATCGAGATTTGTGATGATGTGAATATTTTTATGAAATGATATGAGATTTTTGTGTTCCGGACTGTTTAAGTAGTCATGAATAATTTCATTTAAATTGACAACTTCATCAGCGACAACTCCCCTTCTGGACAATGTCAACAAATCCTGAACAATTGCAGCTGCTTTTTCACCTGTCTGTTTGATTGTCAAAATTGGTTCTTTCAGAGGGCTTTTTTCAGGAAGCTGCATCAATAAAAGATCGGGATAACTTACGATTCCGGTCAAGATATTATTTAAATCATGGGCTACCCCTCCGGCAAGTGTACCGAGCATTTCCATTTTCTGTATTTTTCGAAGTCTGGCTTCTGTTTGTATTCTTTCTTTTTCAAGAATTTTCATTTCATTTATATCGAGAGAGATTTGAAATCGAACCAAACGACCATCTAACCATCTGATTGCCCGTTCATGATTGAGATACCATCTTTTGGTAACCGGATTTCTGCCTTCCCAGATCAAAACATCTAAGGGCTGTCCATCCGGAACGATCAATTGTTTGTTTGTACAGTGACGACATGGCGATGCCTCATTTCTGAAAACTTCATAACAACATTTTCCCTCAATATTAGGACCGAAAATCTTTTTTGCGTATTGATTCACAAAAATTATCCTGTATGTTTCCAGATCAGAGACACAAATGGTTGCTTTTATGCTGTCCAATATGGTCCGCAATGTTCGATGGGATTCCATAAGAGAATCTTCAGCCTGCTTTCGGTCTGTAATATTGCGAATAACGTTTAAAATAACCTCCTTGTTTTGGTAACAGATTTTACGGGCATTGCATTCGACAAAAATGTGATTCCCTTTATTTACGACAAATTCTGTTTCAAAAAATGATTCTTTGCCGTTTTGTGAAAGATCCAACAAAATGTTTTGCAATTTTCCATGAAGCTTTTCAGGAACAATATCTGTCAATTTGATATCCAGAAAATCTGTTCTGGAAAAACCGAACTGGATCATAGCTATTTGATTTACTTCAATAATCCTTCCGGAAATGTCATGAATAAATACGATATCGGCAACGCCCTCAAAGAGTTCCTGATAACGTTGAAGTTCCTGGGCCTGTTGAAGATTTGCAAACATGGTGTGCAAAGATGACAGAAGTTGTTCAATTTCGATAATATTCGACGTATTTTTGCTGACAGGTACATCCGATTTTCCTTCTGCAATGCTTAATGCCAGATTCGAAACCTGAGAAAGGGGAATGCCGAATTTTTTACCCAAAATGAGGGAACCAATAACCGTCAGCAATATCACTCCGAATCCAGGAATCAAGACAAGCAGCGCCACTTTTCTTTTGGCTGCGTTCAGGCTGTCAAGGGATGTTACAAAAAACAACCCCGGCAACTTATTTTTGGGAACAGCCGCAACCTTTTTCGCATTCATATTAAAATATATTATCTGCGGATTTATTTTTGCTGTCACCTTCGGTTGATTTGAAAGAGTTATGGGCTGTCCTGAAAATAAATCCCATGCCACGTTTTCATCAACAAGTATGGCACTGCTGTTTTTTCTGTTGGAAAAAAATTGTGAGAACAATTTATCCTCACTAAATAAATATATACTAAGCGCTGTTCCGAGCTGCTCTTGCTGCCTGAAAATCGGAAGTGAATAAGTCAGCATGAATCCATACTGATCATCTTTTACAATGCTTATTTCGTTAGAATTCACTGAACGGCGGTTTAATATTTCTTCCGGATTAAGATGAAGGTCAGAGGGTGTAAAATATTTTTTAGAATTCTTTTTGAATATAAAAAAATGCGGCCATTGGTTATTTCCATAATTGCGGTTCAGATGTTCCTGGAGTTGATTTTGGGCACCTAACATCAGTGTTACCCGAATCGCGTTATCCAAAGTGACCGCCTTTAATCTGCTTTTGATGGTATCAAACCGATTCTGTAACGCCTGACCCACCTCTCCACCTTCAGCTTTTACTCTCTCTTCAAATTCCGATGTTAGACTTTCTTCAAGGCTGAAATATAAAACACCTGAAATAATAGCTGTTGATGTGAATACAAGAAATGATATTGTCAATGCGATATATGTTGATAGGCGAAACTTTTTCATTTAAAAAATAGCTGCTTACCTTCTAAAGACTTCATCTGCTGCCATCAGGATATCATTTGGAATTTTTAATCCTAATGTTTCTGCTCGTTTGAGATTGAAAACCAGAGCCAGCCGCTTGGCATCCTCGATGGGTAGATTGCCGGCACTATCGCCGGATAAAATGGCGGCAACTTTTTGTCCGGCCTGTCGCCCCATGGCAAAAAAATCAACCGAAGCACCACCGTAAAGACCCAACTTTATAAAGGCATAGTTGGGAGCTATAGCGGGCTTCTTTGAATAAGTGATTGTATAATCAATGATTTCCCTGGCTGTATAAGTATGACCTGACGCGTCTTTTAAAAGAAGGACTCCGAGATAAAACGCACCAATATCAGAATTTGAATTTATTTCTTCAATTGTTTGCTGAAACTCTTCCCATGATGTTAATGTTCGATGATCGATAGTGCAGGGAAGCGGTTCCTGGAGCTGATCGTGATCTAGTTCCAGCATTGCCTGCTTTGCAATAGCCCTGCCGGTAGGAGAAACATCATCAAGGAAAAGAATTTTTCTTGTATCATGCATTGTGGATAGTACCTGAATGGCTTACCGGATATACAATTTCTCATATATGCCGGTTATATTGCCTCCCGGGTTTCTACGGTTTTTCATGAAACGGGCTGATTCATTATAGTCTTCAGGATGTCCATTCATTCCGCTAAATACAATGTCGACAGATGCTCCGGATAATGGTAACGCCACAGTCCTGAAAGCATTATCATCCAAAATTAAAATAACATCCGGCTGAAATGTCTTAATTCTCGATAACACCTCCACAGCCTGTTGATTCATCAATTTAGCAGTATTGTTTTTCCGCTTTGTGTCCATGTAGTAGACAGACACATCCAAATTTTTTCCAATAACCCATCCTGCATCTTCGAGACCTTTCAAAGCACCGTCATGTTGGGGTTGTCCACAGATATGATTCTTTTCATAGGAATGCACAATAAATAATCGCTTAACAGGTTCTGCAAAAACAACCCTATTAAAACTCATCCAAGCAGATCCTGCAACCAGGATCATAAAAAAAATCAAAGAAGTATTTTTATACATGCATATTTACTGAATCATATTCAAAATTCGTGCAAACCTATAAAAAAAATATAGTTCGGTCAAAATATTTTTTTCTTCTAAATCATTTATGGATTATCTGTCAACTATTATGATGTCATTTTAAAACAATTCGACCGGTGCGCATGGGATCATTGGATGCGTCGCAATCTCCACCTGCTCAGGAAAATTGCACCACCTGACGAATCTCAACCGCACAGGTCGAAATAATTAATGTTTAATTAATTTTAATAGCGAAAAATAGCTGCTGCAAGACCTTGACCAGGCACATTTGATGGATCAGTAACAAACACCCGGCCCCCATTTGCCAGTGTATGGACAGCACAAAAGTCCAGAAGATCTTCATCTTCAGGTTCTTTTTCGCCATGGATGACTACATGATTTTTGTCAGGATCAAATTTTCCCCATTCCTGAACCCCCTTGGCTACAAATAAAGAATCGACACGGCCAAAGTAGGATGCAGGAACAATTTCGTTGAGTTCCCAGGTTGCAGAAGTCGTATGGCTTAAATCCCGGTACCGGTTCCTGGTGTCCTCTTCTTTTTTGGCGAAAATAGGTTTAACCAATGGCCATATTCTATTTTTCAATTCCTCCGCGTTCAGTTCATCCGGATTCCCACTCAATGATTCATCCAGAAAATTTCTGTAACCACACACATCCCTGAAAATCGCAAGCAATTCATCGACACCGGCAAATACCAGGGGAGCATTTTCATCATGAAGAGCACTTTCAACCCCTTTATTAATATCCCTGACAAATCTTTTTAAATTATCCAGATGCTCATCAATTCCGACTCCCTGACCATGAAACATTGCCGGACGATCACCGGAACCGCCTCCCCTCGCGCCGGTATGAAATTGAAGCTGCCGCTGAGGATGGTCATATTTGAGCGTATCATGAATATTTGTCGGCAGTCCCTCCGGAGAAATTTCCTCGACAAAATCTCTGGTGCAACGCAAAAGCCGGACTCGATTCTGACTGACAGCGAGGATAAAAAAACGTGTGTTTTCGCTGATTACCGGAATCAATGGTTTCAGGTGAAACCGCCGCGTGACAACAACCAACTCGCTAAATTTTGAGGGAAGACGAAATACCTGAAAAATATCTTTTGAAAGGAACATGGCAAGGCCATCGCTTCTGTGGATCCAAAAAGACAAATTGTTGTATAGTTTTTCGGCAGATTCAAGGATGTTATTTCCCTTTTTATATCCATAATCTAAAAGCATATTTTCCGCTTTTTTTACCATCGTCTTAAACCGTATCGGATTTTGCTGACTTCCGGCCGCCCGTTCCATAGGCATATAAATGCTAACGCTAGGCCACTCACGATTATCTGATAACTCTTTGAGGTTTTCTTTCGTGAAATTATCCATATGCGCCCTCCTTTTTATGTATTATGGGTATGTCTTATTATAATGAGCGATAAAACGGCAATCAAGTTCCATCCCCAAAATGCCTAATCAGCAATATTTTATTGGTTTCAGAAATTAGGAACCACTGTGTTTGTGCTCTTGGTTATTGTCTCTAGAATTTCCTCAAATGCTTTTTCCTCCAGAATTTTTACATTTTCATCTCTTGCTTTATTCAGCTTGCTGCCGGGATTTTCACCGGCAACGAGGTAATCGGTATTACCGCTGACACTAGAAGCTGCTTTTGCCCCCAACCGCTCCACAGCTTTTTTCGCTTCGTCGCGGGTATAATTTTGGAGCTTACCTGAAAAAACAAAGGTTTTTCCTTCAAGGGATTTACTTTTTTCTTTTCGGTGTTTTTTCTTGAACTTTATACCGTGGCTTTCGAGTCTTTTTATAATGTTTAGATTTTCTTTGCGGCTAAAAAAGGCTTCAATGCTTCGGGCAATTTCCGGGCCTATTTCTGATATATTTTGAAGATCTTTTGAACTCGCCTTCATAAGAGATTCAATATCCTTGAAATTTTCAGCCAGCACCCCAGCGATATGTTCCCCTACATGACGAATTCCCAGGGCATAAATAAACCGTTTTAAATCCGGGTTCTTGGCATTTTGTATCGCCTCATAAAGCTGGCGGGCAGATTTTTCTGCAAAACCTTCTAACTGAAGCAAATCTTCTTTTGTCAGGTCATAAAGCTGGGAAATATCTTTGATCATCTTTTTTTGAACCATCTCTTTGACCGTCTTTTCCCCCAAACCAACAATATCCATGGCAGGTCTGGAAGCATAGTGAATAATTTTGCCGGCGATCTGAGCCGGACATGAAAGACCTGAAGGACAAAAATAATAAGCGCCTTCCCGAACGACTTTCGATCCGCAAACCGGGCATTTCCGTGGCATTTCAAACTGATTGCCTCGGTTTTGGCCTGCCTTAACCAGTTCTACGACTTCCGGAATAACATCACCAGCCCTGGCAACCCTCACCTTGTCGCCGGGTCTGACATCTTTTTTTCGAGCTTCATCTTCATTATGAAGGGTTGCACGACTGATTGTCACGCCCCCCACATCTACCGGATCCAACAGGGCGATAGGAGTCAACATACCGGTTCGGCCAACAGAAACCATGATTTCTTTTAAAACAGTTATTTCCTCTCTTGGTGGAAATTTCCAGGCCAGTGCCCACCGCGGACTTCTTTGGCGCGTTCCCAATTTTTTTCGATCATCGTAATCATTGACCTTCATCACTATCCCGTCGATTTCATATTCCATGTTTTCCCTGTTTTTCAGGATCTGGTTGTAATACTTGCGGACTTCGACACTACCGTTGACCCGGCGATAATCGGCAGTTGTTTTCAAACCTAACTCCGCAAACAGTTTGAGCGCTTTTTGGTGTGAAGAAACTGATATTCCCTTGATGTTTAAAATCTCATAAAAAACAATTGTAAATGATGTACCTGCCACTTTCCTGGGGTCAAGCTGTCGCATTAATCCCGCAGCGGCATTTCGTGGGTTGGCAAAAGGATCGAGGCCCATTTTGATTCTTTTTCGATTGAGTTTTTGAAAGTTGTCTTTCAGCATATAGACCTCTCCCCGTAGGGACAGAAATGACGGCGTCTCTGCTGATTGCCGCAATCTGAGAGGAAGTGCTGCAATTGTTTTCAAATTTTCTGTGATATCCTCACCATATTGGCCATCACCCCGGGTAGCCCCCCATTGAA
>JAGYNR010000108.1 GCA_018399715.1 Desulfobacterales bacterium
GATAGAAGAGCTCCTGCCGTCCTTAAACGCTGCAAATTTGCGACCTCCGGCAAAGCCGGAGCCTTAAATTGTGAACCGCTCAAAGCGGTATTAAAACCATGAGCTGTCTAAAGGCAGCTTTTCCTAAAACATTTCGACCTGTGCGGTTGTGTTTCGTAAAATGGATAAGAACCATACACATCAAGTTAAGAGACACTCTGAGGTTTTATTGCCATTGTTTCAAGTAGCGTGGTGAATTTCCCCTTTGAGGGGGGTGTTATAAGTGAACAAAGAATCAACAATACCATGTGTACACCCCCTAACCCCATATGCATCAAGCTAAGGGCTGATCACCTGATTTCAGGGTGTCGGGAGTGCCTGTCTCTACCGATTTAAGTTTTTCCACGTTTTCGGTTATCGCAGGGTGTAAATCAATCTTGTTAGTGAAAATGTCTTCAGATCGGCTCACCTTTTTTTGGCCGGGTGCCACGGGCGAAGGCGTTAGCCTTACCCGTGAATAAGCCTAAATACCGGGATCCGCACGGGCAAGCTTCGCTTCGCTCGCGGCACCCTGTTTCAACAGCCTTGATTCACATCTGTTATCGCAGAAAGATAATTTTCATTATTCTGCGGGTGTGAATAAAAACAGTTACTTACTAATCCAACAGTCGTTAGCTTGATGCATATGGGGTTTACCCGGATTAATTAGGGAGGCAACAAGAAAACATCACACCATCTTTTTTTGTCTTTTGATTTGTTTACTGCGTAATTCATCAACAGATACACTATAAGCGCTAACTTATAAATAGTGCCCGATATCTGTTTCAGACTCAAATTTTAATTTTTTAAATACCCAGTGTATGCCTGTGGTCAAAATTTTTCTAAGCCTTGGATTTGAACAAATTTTCTGAAAACTTGAATATCAGGTGTAACGAGATATGAATTTTCGCTACCGGGATAGGGATTAGTGAGCATTGAGGTTTAAATAATTTTTTTCAAATGGAGGTCAGATTTGAATAAACTCTTTGTTTACAGCACCTTAATGGCAGGTAGTTCCAACCACGAGATTGTGGAAACATTCTGCGAATCAATCCAGGCTGGAACAGTATAATGACTACCGGAAAAATTACAATGGTTCCCTGGTTTACGCCACGCCTTGTCCGGGTGAAAAAACCATCGGGCAACTGTTGGTGCTTTGGAATGTAAAGAAGATACTGCCGATGATTGATGTCCTGGAAGGGTATTACAATAATCACAACATGTATATCCGAAAAGTTGTTAAAGTAATCCTGAATAACGGTTCAGAGACAAACCTTTATATGTATGTAGGAGGTAAAATATGTCAAGACCATTGAAACTGGAAGATATCACGACACCGAATACATTCGCTCGTGCATATCGGGATATGGGCCGGTGATTGATACCTGTAGACAAATCAAAAGAGATAAGTAAGGTGGTATAGTTATTTTTGGCTGTTCCTTTCTTGCATGCTCTGGAATAAAATTCTGGTGCGAGACTTATGAATCAAAACGGAAACTTTTCCTTTAAATCCACTTTTTCTTTAATTTTGTTTTCTTTGGGTTTTCGGGCAACCGAATGAATGGGATTACTTTTTACATAGATAGCTTTGTATGGTTTTGTAGGACAGGCAAACTCGCAGGCGCCACATCCTACACAAATATTTTCATCAATTTCCGGAACCCGCTTTTTAATTTTTTTATCTAAAACCATGCGTACCGCTTTTGTGGGGCAATGTTCCGCACATGCACCACAATCGGTTTTATGGGTATACACCACGCAGTTTTCTTTGACAAATGCTGCCTTTCCTATTTGAATTAACTTCTTGCCTTCCGGATGCTGAGTTAAAATGGCACCGGTAGGGCATACATTGGAACAGATAACGCAATCATAATTGCAATAACTGGTTTTGTAATCCATTCGGGGTTGCATGATTCCCCGGAACCCATATTCCAGAAAAGATGGCTGCAGCACCTGGGTGGGACATGCGGAAACACACAGATGGCAGGCGGTGCATTTATTGTTGAAATTTTTGAGAGACAATGACCCTGGCGGTGAAATAGCATTTTTTCGGATCACCGGCACTGTGCTGTCCTTATACCTTTCGATGGGCTGCCTGGCTGAAACAGTAAAAGGAGCGATGGTAAGAAAAAATGTCACCGCCTGCAGGATAAACTTTCTTTTACCTGTATCGTTTAAAACCGGGGGCTTGTTTTTTCTAAACCCCCATTGATAACCTACAGCCGATGTGGGGCATACCTCCAGGCAATTGTAACAGGCGATACATCGTGAAAAGTCGACGCTCATATTGTCCGCGTTGATACAACCGGATTTGCATACACGCTCGCAGGCTTTGCAGCGGATACATTCAGCCGGTTTAAACCTGATTTTCAAGAGTGAAACCCTAGACAAAAATCCCAAAAATGTTCCCAC
This sequence comes from Desulfobacterales bacterium, assembly GCA_018399715.1. Taxonomy (GTDB): domain Bacteria; phylum Desulfobacterota; class Desulfobacteria; order Desulfobacterales; family SKZT01; genus M55B149. The sequence goes on from JAGYNR010000108.1 coordinate 2,431, forward strand.
CGGGCAGATGGTATTGCAATAAAGCCTTCCATTTTGGCATGCCATATACTGGATCAGGCTGAAAATTAAGACACTGAAAATAAACGGGAAAAAGGCAATGCCTTTAAACTCTGTCGGAGAAACGGCATAGAGGTTGATTTTTTCCAGCATAAAAACCAGAATATTGCTTAACAAAACCGCAACGGGTTTGACCAAATGAGTCAATATCCTTCCGAAATTACTGTAAGGATCTATCGCAGTTAGCCCGATGACGGAACCTGTTATGGCACTTAACACTACGAGTATCAAGATTCCATACCGTACGGTGTTATGAGGACTTTTGTATGTAAATTGTATTTTGTGGATTTTGTTTCGGGTATACATCATAATGTCCTGTAAAACTCCCAAAGGGCAAAGAAAGGAACAATATACCCTGCCGAAAACAAGGGTAAGACCGATCACAACAATAAATCCGGAAGCAGCCACGGTGCCGGGGGAAAGAAATTTTAACAGGGAGGGGAGAAACTGAAAAAAAATGACATAATCCGAAGCAATTTCAGGGATTGAAAAGCTTAAATCCAAAAAGATCAATCCTATTGCCACAAAAAAGAAGAGGGAAATAATTACTCTCATTTTTTTTAAACGTTTTGGTTTCATATGACAAAGAGCGGATGAGGTTAGAGGATAATACGATCGATATTTAATTTTGATAAATCCATGGTTCCCACACCCAATTGTTTTGCAAGTTCAATATAGGGCACCTCAGATAGATTTATTCCGAAAAGTTTAGCAGCAGCCGTGTCTGCAGCCACTATATCCGTGGAAAGAATCTGTGATTTCATGGTTACCAGATCCGCAGTTGAGACACCGCGGGGTCCGTTTTTTTTCATGATATAATAGGCATCAATGACATTTAAATCCGGTTTTCGGAACGTGGCATAATCAGCAATACATTGATGAAGATCATTACGGTGCCAGAAGCGTCTATCCCAGACAACACCCATAAGGTTTTTCATGGCAATGGTAAGCGTTGCACTTCCGTGACTTTTTAAAACCGGGACATTGATAAATACATCGGATTCCAATAACAGTTCATGGACTTTGGCCATGGTAAGTGTCCTGCCTCCGGGGATATGCACTGTATGGTAATAGCTTTCCTTATGCCCGGGCACCATTTTTCCCCCGGCATCTTTTACTGCCTGCTCAATACCGCTGCTGGCATAACATTTAAACCAATTATCACACGTATGATCAAAGACATAAACATCCCTGGCACCGGCATCCTTACAATGCCGGATAATCTGTTTGACAAGGGCAGGGTGGGTATTTGCGGCTCTTTCCGGGGGCACATCCCATCCGATATTGGGTTTGAGCACTACAGTCTGATTGGGTTTTACAAAATGTTTTATGCCGCCCAGGGATTGTATGGCACGATCAAACATGCCGGCCGGTTCACCGCCTTTGATCGCCACCAGATCAAACGGCGAAACATGTTCTGGTGTTTGTGCGGCAAATCCTTTCATTTTGCCACCAAAAGTCAGAGCGGCGGCGGCACTTATACTGTATTGAATGCTTTTTTTACAAAATTCTCTTCTGTTCATGTCCAATCCTCTTGTTGTGAAAATTATGTAATGTTCAAAAATAATAACTCATCCATAAGAATCCTTCAACTGCTGAACGATAGGTAAATGGTGTTTTGGGAATTTGGAAACCACCGAATTCTGTACCTTTTGCTCCCCAGGGAATAGTGGCCCCCAAAAGCACCTGCATATTTTCGGTCATATCGTAGACAACACGGGGTTGAAAAACACCTGAGGGATCTTGAAGATTGGTAATTGAGGTAAACAATACATTGAATAATGGATGAAGCTCCATACGCAAGTGGCATCCCAGGTAAGTTTTTCCCAGTGTAAACAGTTCACCCCGGTTTAATCGCTCCGGAATATTTGAATCAATGATGGCATCACTGTAGTTACTTTTTCCGATGCCGCTGTAAAAAAACTCCAAAAATCCATAAACATTCTTTTGCCACCAGACCCAGGAATAATCCATATTGACGACAAGCGAGAAATAGTCCTTTTGTGAATCACCGGAATCTCCCTGTGTCCAGGTGGCATCCATTCGCCATGCCGCGTTTCCCAGATATCCCACACTCCCTAAACCAGCCACGTAGCTTTCATAATGCCTGGCCATCATAATTTCGAACTCAGTCATTCCATGAAAAAAATGATATTTGCCCGCCAAAGACGAGTGATCCCAGGCAATATCGTGATTTAAAGGATTTCGTCTGGGGACGTACAGAAATTGAAAATCCGATAAATTACTGAGGTTAAAATGTGCTGACAGCATATCGTCTCCCATCTTATAGTCACGTTCGATATCGGTGGGAGAAAAGGGGTTAAACAGATCCATAGGGTTAAACAGCATGCCGTGTCCCCAGGTGACAGTCTGACGGCCAACACAGACAGTACCCCAATTTCGGGTCAGGCTCAGTGCCAGGCGATCTAACCGATGATAAAAAATATAATCTTCTTTTTTGCTGACAACGCTGGTTAAATCTAAAAGCCTTCGGTCATCCCGGGGAATATTTGAGGAAAATATTTCTTCTGGAAGCATTTTCGGAAATAATGATTTCATTTTTTGGATATTTTGTATCGTATCACCAACGGAAAGGATAACCTCATAATGAACTTCCAACCTAGTCGAATTTTTAAAGTAACAGTCGGTAATAAACCGGGCTTCTAAATTACTGTCAAGCCATGTTTTGTCATCAACGGCGGCAAAAAGACTGTCACTTGAAGGGCAGGAGGCTTTGCCCCTTACTTTGAAATGACCGCCCCAGTCGATATCGATATCCTTAAAAATTGAAAAAGATGGTTTTGAAACTGTTTCTTTTATATCCGATGAAAAAACAAGGTTACATCCGGCGGCTTTCCAACAGATTGCATAACACAAACAGAAGACAAAAATGACAGAAAATGATAGTTTCATGACTTTTTTTTATCGCCAACGATAATACCATCTCTCAGTAACACCAGACGTCTCGCATAGTCCATCACCATATTATCATGAGTAGAAAAAATAAAAGTAACCATTTTTGTCTCATTCATTTTACACATCAACTCCAGAAGACCTTTTCCTGTTTTCGAGTCAAGATTGGCAGTGGGTTCATCGGCAAGGACAATTGAAGGATTTCCGACGATTGCCCGGGCAACTGCTACCCGTTGTTGCTGGCCGCCGGAAAGCTCGGAAGGTCTCCTGTGATACATACCGGCAAGACCAACATCGTCAAGGATTGCCCGGGACCGCTCTCTTCGCTCCTTGATGGGGACTTTCTGAAGCAGCATCCCGAATTCGACATTCTCTATGGCTGAAAATACCGGGATCAGGTTGTAAGACTGAAAAACAAAACCGACGTTATACAGCCTGAGATCGGCTAACTGGCTTGGATTCATTTTTTCCAGCGCGTTGCCGTCCACCCTGATATAACCGTCATCCGGCAAATCCAGTCCGCCAATAATATTTAAAAGAGTTGTCTTTCCCGATCCCGAAGGACCTGCAATGGCTAAAAATCCCCCCCTTTTCAATATCCAGGCTCACCCCATCTAAAGCCACTACTGAAACATTGCCCTGCCGGTATATTTTTTTGATTCCCCTGCACTCAACAATATTCATACAAGCAAAACATCTCCAAATTGATTTTGGTTACATGAAATCCGGTAAAATAGCAAGATGTGCACACCTTTTACCAGCAAATAAGGAGAAATTAATAAATTGACAATAAAATTTGGAATCTGTATAAAACTATCATCTTTTTTTTACATGCTTGCAAAATTGGAGGTTACTATGAGTCATGATTTTATTAATGACTTGTTGGATGCTGTGAAAAGAGTGGTGACTCCTGAAGAATCTCTTCTTCGAGAGATTCTTATCGTCAGTGGTATGCCGAATAAAACGGAAAACCTTCGTTATTTAAGCTTTAATCGTCAGAAAATTACAGAGGAAAATCGCACCCTGGAATTTTCAGCCGTTGCTGTTCTCAATAATCGAAGAGTCGAACAATGGCGGCTTAGCGGTTACCAGAAAAAACTCAGCCAGTTGGTCTTTAATACCCGCTGGAACCGCAACCCGTTGGATCTGTTTCTAAATAGGCTCAGGTGTGACCAGGAAATGATGGATATTTTAGCATCTGCCGAAGAGGATTATACATTACTGGGAATTTTGCATATCGAGGAAAAAAAAGGTACTAATATTTTTAATCGCAGGTTCAGCAGACGGGTACGTCCTGTTATCGCGACTCCCGGCATTGATGATGCGTCCTTGAAAAAGGTGATCGATTTTGAGGCAAATAATGAAATCGCGAAAAGCAAGATTAAGGGCCTTCCGATTTACCGAAAAATGGCGATTTGATAAATCATTCCGGTATGAACAAAACGAACGTTAAAGCCGGCTATCAGTTCTTTTTCCTGCAATTTTTTCAATTCAATGAATGCCATGATTTTCTCCATCGTTATTTCATGCAATGTTCAGAGGAAAATACGGTTTCCAGAAGATTAAAAACCGATCGATAAATGTTTGGCTCTTTGCTGCTTCTGGGACCGGCAACATTTAAAATCTCAATCTGGTGTGCTTTTATCCAGTCACGGATTATCTGAACGGCACGAAAAGATGATATTTGGTTCAGGTTAATATGAAGCCACGGCCGTTGATGGGAAACCGCCATTTTTTGGGTGTATTGTGATCCCCCGGTTAATTCACCGCTTGATATAATGAGCGTGCCGTCGGCATCGATGACATTTTGTTCAGTTCTGCGGGTATAACCCGACTCCGGGAGTTCCTGTAGTTTGTAAAATTTGGGGATAGGACCATCTTCAGCC
>JAGYNR010000109.1 GCA_018399715.1 Desulfobacterales bacterium
CAGCTGATCGGTTCTCATCCTATCAACTCCGGGGACTCCTTTATTGGCACAAACCCGTTTCCAGGCCCGGATAATGTTATTGCGTTCAAGGATCATCTCCATTAACCGGTCACTTTTTCCCAGACTTTCGGCAGTCTGTGACGCTGCAAACAATTCCATCTGCTGTGGCTTTCTGTTCACAAGTACACACCTCCTATTTGTCATTATCATTTACCCGGGCCATTCGGCCCAGGCACCGTTCAGACCTTCACCGGGGTGAGACCTCTCTGCCTTTGCAAAGCTCGTTTCCACCGGCTACTATGTCCTCTGCTGACTTCTCCTCATGCGGTCAGGGACGGTTACCCGGCCCTCAGCCGATACGGCACATGAGAGACCTCCCGGGGTAAACACATGTCTTTCAGTACGTGAATGCCGGGTTTACGGATACACCTTAAGATGGATAGAGGACTTTACCTTGTTGTGCAGGCTCGTCCCGGTGCATGCGCCTCATACCCGATTCCTGTACGTCATCCCGTACCTTTGCGATACCTTGCCGCAGCAAGGCGGCTTCCTCCCGAAGCCTCGTCACCGATACTCCGTTGCCATACCGCTACGCCCTTCGCCTCCATCGGGCTGGGTCTAAGACTTGCCAAACGTCCGAAAACTATGGTACCTTTGGCTCACCTTTTAGAACATGTGCCGTGCCCGGCACACACAAATCACTAAACTCAGACGGCTAAATGCGGGGCGTTTTGGAAAAAAATGCTGTTTAACAATTTCTGAGCTTTCCGGAAGGCCGTATTTCTTTATCCGCCGCTGGTAAGTTCGGTCGTTATGCAATCAAACTGAGAGTGAAATTTGAAATATGAGCGTACCTGAAAGAATCAAAGAATTAATAAAGACGTTCGATAATAATTTAGAATCGTACAAAAAAGGAAACTACAATGAAACCCAGGTACGCCGTGAATTCATTGATCCCTTTTTCGAGGAACTGGGTTGGGATGTTGCCAACAAGCATGGCTATGCCGAAGCTTATAAGGATGTTATCCACGAAGATGCCATCAAAGTCGGGGGCGTTACCAAGGCGCCAGATTACTGCTTCCGTGTCGGAGGTGCCCGTAAATTTTTTTTGGAAGCGAAAAAGCCGGCCGTCAATATTCAGGAAGACTTCCATCCTGCCTACCAATTGCGCCGTTATGGCTGGAGCGCAAAGCTGCCTCTGAGCATTTTGACGGATTTCGAAGAACTTGCCGTATACGACTGCCGGGTGAAGCCAGCGAAAACCGACAAAGTTTCGAACTCTCGTATCCTTTATCTCAAATACACGGATTACGCAGAACGATGGGAAGAAATCGTTGGTATTTTCTCCAAGGAAGCAATTCTGAAAGGCTCCTTTGATAAATACATTGAATCTAATAAAGGCAAAAAAGGCACGACTGAGGTTGACACAGCCTTCCTTCAAGAAATTGAGAACTGGCGGGAACTTCTGGCCCGAAACATCGCCCTGCGGAATTCGAATCTTTCTCAAAGGGAATTGAACTTCGCAGTTCAGCAAACTATCGATCGGATTGTATTTCTTCGTATCTGCGAGGATCGAGGCATGGAGTCCTACGGCGCGTTGATGGCCCTGCAAAACGGTGAGAATGTTTACAAACGGCTGTTTCATCTTTTCAATATAGCGGACGAAAAATACAACTCTGGGCTGTTTCATTTCAAAAATGAAAAAGGCCGCGAAAATTGTGACAACCTGACGCCTTTCCTACTAATCGACGATAAGCCTTTGAAGGAGATTTTCAAGAATCTATATTATCCAGAAAGCCCCTACGAATTTTCTGTTCTATCGGCTGATATCCTCGGCCAAGTGTATGAACGCTTTTTAGGTAAGATCATCCGCCTCACCGCCGGTCATCAGGCCAAAATCGAGGAAAAGCCCGAAGTTCGCAAGGCGGGCGGGGTTTACTACACGCCCACCTACATCGTGGACTATATCGTCAAAAACACGGTGGGTAAGCTGGTGGAAGGCAAGAGGCCCGGCCCCAAGGGCGGTGTTAGAAATTTGAAGATTCTGGACCCGGCCTGCGGTTCGGGTTCATTTTTGATCGGTGCATATCAGTTTTTGCTGGACTGGCATCGGGATGAATACATCAATGATGGCCCGGAGAAGTGGTCAAAAGGCAAAATCCCTCGCGTCTACCAATCCCAGAAAGGGGAATGGCGGTTGACCACCGACGAACGTAAGCGGATTCTTATAAACAACATATACGGCGTGGACATCGATCATCAGGCTGTGGAAGTGACAAAGCTGTCCCTCCTGCTCAAGGTGCTGGAAGGAGAGGACGAACAAAGCATTGGCAAGCAGATGCTTTTGTTTCAGGAACGAGTTCTGCCGGACCTTTCGAACAACATTAAGTGCGGCAACTCCCTGATCGGACCGGATTTCTATGACCACCAACAGAGGAGTGTTTTTGACGAAGAAGAAATCTATCGTGTCAATGTCTTTGACTGGAACGCGGAATTTTCTGACATCATGCAAGATGGCGGTTTTCACGCGGTGATCGGAAACCCGCCGTATGTAGACTTGAAGGGATTCCCCGAGCAAGAGCTCACATATATTTTCCGATCCTATGATTGTGCAAATAATCGAATCAATCTATTTGCAACATTTATGGAACGTTCGTTTTCTCTGCTACAGAAAGCGGATGGTTATTTTTCCATGATCGTACCAACCGCTGTTTTGGCGCAGACCTCGTACACTGCTTTAAGAAAGAAAATTCTCGATGAAGCCACACTTATCGATCTCGCCCGCCTCCCTAATGAATCATTTGGATCAGCCGCTGGTGAGGTCAAAGTTGATACAGTAATTGTGACATGGAGTACTCCACACAAAGTGAATTTTCAGACAAATCTTATTGCTTACCGTGGTTATGAACGAATTAACGCCATCACTCCAACTTCCGCCCATGTTCACGGAAAACTATCACTGAACAGTGTCGTCAAAGATCCTGATTATGTGTGGCCCGTAGACACGACAGACTCCCATAATGCCGTCCTTGATAAAATTGAAGTAAAGGGCGTTCCTTTAGTTTCACTTGTGGAATTTTGTCTAGGTCTGACTCCCTATGACAAATACAAAGGACACACTGAAAAACAGATCAAGGACAAGGTTTTTCACGCTGACCATCAAAAAGACCCAACCTTTAAGAAACTACTCAAGGGAAATGATGTACGTCGCTATTATGTTAGCTGGAACGCCGAAACATGGATTAGTTATGGAGGCTGGCTGGGAGCTCCCCGCGAAGATCGATTTTTCACGAAAAAACGGATTCTCGTTAAGCAAATCATAGACTGGAGCAGCTTGCGAATATGGGCCGCTTTAACGAGTGAAGCCTTATACAACACGCAAAATGCATTCAACTTGGTTCAAAAGGGTGAAACCTCTCTTGAGTATATTTTGGGACTGCTGAACTCGAAGCTGATCAACTTCTACCACCAGAAACGGTTTCTTGATGAATTTAAGATGCGATTCCAAAAGATTTTGATTCGCGATTGCAAACGATTCCCCATCCGCTCCATTGATTTCGACAATTCCGACGATGTTGCTATGCACGATCAAATGATCAATCTTGTCAATCAGATGCTGGAGTTGAACAAAAAACTTGCCGAATCCAAAATGCCCCAGACAACAGAGATGTTGAAACGGCAAATCGAAGCTACAGACCGGCAAATTGATGAACTCGTATATAAACTGTATGATTTAACAGATGAAGAAATAAAAATAGTGGAATCAGTAAGTTGATATGCATAACCAAAAAATCCAGCGGACGCAAAAACCCGCGCCGCTGATTTTTGTCGTTGTGCAATAAAAATAAGACAAATAAGAATCAGCTAGGAGTCAAAATGGTTAAAAAAGAAAGAGATAAGATAATGCTTACAGAGCATGTCTTGGAAGTGAGGCATGAAGCCTCAGGGACCTTTCTTGATGTGCGTGGCTATGTTGCTGATTATATCAGAGATAAAAAAATATTTCCGCATTGGAAGATTGATTCAAATATTATTAATTTCCGAGATCTTCCTGATGGGATAAAAAAAGAGGCTGCTTTTGTTGGTTACAAAAGCGCTGGGTATATCGTTTATAATCCGGACACACATAATTATTTCTATGATAGGGCGAATGCTTTTTGGAAGGCTCTGCTAGAAAATGGACATTACAAAATTCCTTCACCAACAAGAGTAGGAGTTAGGACAAAAATATTTATCCCAGTAAAAATGAAATTTGCTGAAATTAGCAAATTAATTTTCGATACCTTTTACACTGAAAAAGGGAAAAATCTGTTCGGTGGGAAAGAAAAGGACGTACAACTAACAGTTGATATGGAGGAAGGCCAATTTGAAGTACATTTTCGTGGGGGGCCAATGCACGAAAATGAGGTAAAGAATCATTTAAGTTTTGAGTCCGAACATTTTTCGAACTGCGGTTTATTCTTAGATTTGGATTATTATAAAACCAAAAATCTATCCCATAAAGACGTTCCAAAGTTAGTCAAAGAAGCAATCGGCTTTTCATGGCAAAAAGCTGATAAAATTGCAACTGAGCTTGGGATATAATACATGCCGATTAGAAGAGTTACCATAGAACTTGATGACTCAGTAGATCAAACATCTCCTACTAATGCTCCTGAGTCTTTAACCCCACCAAAGCATGAAATGGGTAATGAGATTTCTACAACACCATCTGGATTGCCAGATTATAATGCTGATGAATATGAAGTTAATCAGAGAAGTTCATACGGAAAACAAGAAACTGGTCGCACTTTCCCTGACTTAATTGCAGATTTTAAGGATGATCCCCGGGCAATCTCAACAGTTTTAATGTTTGTTCCCTTTATAGTCTTTGCACCTAAAATTGAGAGCATAACCAGTTTAAAATATCCAATAATAACCGGTGGGATTTTAAATTTCACTTGGTTTGTTTTACCATGGATTGGCCGTATAATTAAGCGGTTATTCAATAAGAAATAGGGATTGCACAACCTTCCTGCTGCACGCTGACCGGTATTTCGCTGGCGCTGCATACCGGCAGGCGCATAAGTCTAAAAGTGTTGTGACACAGGGAAAAATTGACATAATTTTCTGAAATAATTCTGGACTTTGGCTCCAAGAGTTGATAGACAATTTTGGGAATTGATAAGTTCTAAAATGTCAACCAACAAACGGAGCCAAAGATGGAAAAACGAAACGAGACTTTATCAAATATTAAAAGAATTTTAACCCAAATGGGAAAAACGATCAATCGTCTGCGCAGACAAAATTATTTTTTCCCGAAGCAATGTCATCCTCTTTTAGATCAAATCGAAAACGCAATAAATCTGATTCACGGATGGATTAAGGATTTTAAAATATTCTCCGGACTCGACAGCCTTTTCGTTGTCTTGAGTCTTGGTATTAAAAAACTTGGTGAATTGATAAACTGGTTGTCGAGAAAAATCAAGCCTGTTTCCGGTAAAAGACGGATAAAGGGATCCCGACAAGAGAAAGATCGGCGGAAAATATTCAATGCCGTGGATCGTATGCTCGATCACATAGCTGAACTGATAAACGACAACAAGCCAAAGGAAACTGAAATTGCCGTTGAATTGGAGAAATCCATAATGAAGGCATTCGAAAAGTATTGTATGCGGGAGTTTGAAAAAACAGTAGATCATCTTGAAACCGAAAGAGGCGAAAAGACCATTATTTTCCCATGGCACGATCAGGATGGGTACGAAGAATTTGTTGAAGATTCCAGCAGGTTCAAATCCTTTATTATGCAATATCTGAAAAAAAACAACCATATCACCGGTCATAAATCGGATTGCACCGATCATACCGGCTGCAGATTGTGCGGATTCCGGAGCAAACAGCGCAAGACACGTACCACCGACGGTAAAAAGAAATTTCGAATCCGATTGGTGCAATGCCTGAATTGCCGTCAAAAGTTTTCCATTGTTCCGAGCTTTCTGCCGAGAGAAAAACATTTCAGTTTGAATATCATGGGCCAGGTGCTCGAAAACATGTTGCGTTTCAGCATGAGCATTCAAGGCGCCCTGCAAAGCTTGAATCTGTGCAGGAAGCCGGTCAAGAGCAAGCAGACAATTTTAAATTGGCTTCAGTGGATAGGGACTTTGCATCCGGCCGTTGTTTTGACGCGAGCGGGCATTACAGGATCAGGATATTTGCAGGAAGACGAGGGATTCGAAAAAGAACCCAATCTTCGCACCTACTCGGTAATAATGGTGGATCCGGCCAATTTGCTTGTCTGGCACTCGGATTATGTTGACAGTGTCGACGAAGACACCCTCGTTTTTTCGTTTGAAAAGTTTCTCGAAAAAATCGAATTTAAGATACTGGGAGTGACCAAAGACAAGTGGCTTGCATCGACAAATGCTCTGAAGAAGGTTTTTAAAAATTTATGGGTCGGATTTTGCACACGCCATTACTTGAAAAAACTGTACCGGGATTTGATCGAATATGGAAAGAAAACCGACACCAGCCAAAAGCAAATCACTTCTCTTTATCGAAAAATAAAAAAAATACTAAAGACGTCATCGTCGGAAATGGTATTGAATATCAGGTTGGACAATTTGGACGACGACGCTTTCAACCATCCGCTATTGAAAGCAAGATTGGATTCACTGAAGGAAAATGCGGTTCAGTACACTTGCTCAAACAGAAGAAAAGGCATTACTCCGACCACATCAATAGTAGACAATTTTCTAAAAACAGTAAAAAGGAAATTAAGACAAGTTGAAAGCTTTCGAGATCCTATGCTGACAAAATGTGTTTTTCAAGCAATGGGAAACGTCAGGAATTTCCTTCCGTTTTTGTCCGGTGCTAAAAATGCTTACAAAAGCCCTTTCATGCTTGCGAAGGGAGAAACTTTCAATTTGCCGTGGATCCAGACAATGAATGTACACAACGCATTTTTGTTTTCTCAAAATGCATGCTAAATTTTTATCTCAACACTTTTGGACTTATGCGCGGCAGGTGAGCAGGCCGGTTAGCCCCCTAATATCAAATTACCTCAAAGGAAAGAAAATGGAATTTGACTGGGATACAAAAAAAGCGGATAATAACTTAAAAAAACATAATGTTTCCTTTCATGAAGCTGCGACTGTATTTGGTGATCCCTTGGCAATAACTTATGATGATCCTGATCACTCAATTAATGAAAAGCGATATCTTACTTTTGGTCTTTCTCGATTCAACCGTTTTTTAATTGTATCACATACTGATAGCGA
>JAGYNR010000011.1 GCA_018399715.1 Desulfobacterales bacterium
CGGCAACAATTAAATAAATAAATCCTGCCAGCCTACTTTTATACCAGTCACTGCCTGCAGTATTTAAATATTTTTCCAATTTTGATACTATGCTCACAATTTTTCAACAGATTAATATTTAGTACCTGAACAAAAACTGTCTTTTTCACCAATATCTGCGTCAGACTTAAATTTTAATCCTCGAAATACTCAATGTATGTCTGTGGTTAAAATTTTCGTCTTCCTTGCTCTTAACGAAAAACCCTGGTTTTCGTTCGGGCACTATTTAAACCGGCATTATCTGTTTTTTTCAGATATTAAACTCACTGTCCATAATTCCCATTTTTTCTGAACAGACTTGAATCCGAAAAGAATAAATGGCCCGGTGATTAACGACCAAATGAATTGTATCCAAATATTATGAAATATTTTAGGGGAAAAATAAAACTCATTTTTTATTATCGCTAATGTCCCTGCAAGGATAAAATTTTCAAATAAAACGCCTCCTCCAATAATAAAAGGTACCAAAATAACATTTTTCACATGAAGATATCCCATACTCCATCTAATTACAGCAAACATCCACAAATAGGTCGTTGTATACAATCCCCATGGCCCACCGGATAGAGAATCGGCTAACAGACCCGCAAAAAGTGCTCCCGAAAAACCTTCCCACCGGGAGCGAAACAACGAAAGATAGACCACAAAAATCGTTTGAAGATTGTAAAAATTTTTAAATATATCCCAAAAAGTTATCAATGAGGTTTGAAAAATCATCAGAATCAGCACAATTAAACCATGGAGACAATAGTTCATGGCGATTTTTCCAAATTCGGTATTGCCGAAACAACGACCATCACTTCTTCCAGCTTTTCAAAATCCACAAAAGGACGTACGATAATTTCCTGGAAAATTCCTCGGTTTTGCTGACGGGTAGCAAGTATTTGTCCGATGCGTAACCCTTTTGGGAACACACCATCCAACCCGGAAGATACTACGACATCTCCAATGCAAATTTTGTGTTTTCTTAATATATAATGAAAAAAACACTGTCCAGCACTTGCACCCTTTATCATCCCCCTTGCTCTGGTGCGCTGAATCAATGCATCCACCGCACTATTTCGATCGATAATTAAATGTACTTTGGAATAATATTTACTAGCTTCAATAATCTGGCCGACAATTCCTTCCGGAACAACCACCGGCTGGCATTTTTTGACGCCATCAGCTAACCCTTTATCAATAATAATGGTTTTGAATAGCGGTGAGGGATCCTTGCCGATCACTTCTGCAATCAGAACTTTTGCATCGTTGTCTTGTTTAAAATTCAGAAAATTTCTGAGACGCTGGTTGGAAAGCTTTATTTCCTTGCATTCATTGTTTTTTTCTATGGCTCGGGCTAACGCATTTTTGAGCTTTTCATTTTCCTTGGCTACCGATACCAAATCAAAATAGTGCTTCCAGATGTTTTCAACAAAGCGGAGCGATCGCGTTACTGCTTTCTGAAATGGTGCAATTATTGAAATAACAAGCCGACCGGAACCAAAGGAATGATCTTTGACGGAATTTTCAGGTAAACAAGTGTGTCTGACAGAGATGAATAGTACCAGAACATTAAAAAAAAACAATAAGATCAAACTGACCATGATCACTATTTTTTTGGAAAACATTTATCTATGTGATCGTAACCTGCCTAAGTATCTCAATGCTGTCCAATGCCATTCCTGACCCTCTAGCCACAGTAGACAACGGATCTTCGGTAACTGTGATCGGAAGCCCGCTTTCTTCCCTGATGAGCCGATCCAGATTTTTCAGGAGCGCACCACCACCGGTCAACACAATTCCCCTGTCCACAATATCTGCCGCAAGTTCAGGTGGTGTCTGTTCCAGTGCGATTTTAACCGTCTCCACAATGGCATCAATCTGCTCAGAAATTGCTTCCCTTATTTCTTCCGAATCAATGGCAAGAATTTTGGGAATTCCCGAAACCAAGTCCCTTCCCTTTACCTCAATAGTGGAAACATCGTCAGGATCAGGATAGGCGTTTCCAATAGTGGTTTTAATGATTTCTGATGTTCGTTCACCAATAAGAAGGTTATATTTTCGTTTAATATATTGTGTAATAGCAGCATCCATCTTATCACCAGCCACTCTTAACGATCTGCTATATACAATGCCGGCAAGAGAAATCACCGCAACCTCTGTTGTCCCTCCCCCGATATCAACGACCATATTACAAGTCGGTTCAGTAATCGGAAGACCCGCACCAATAGCGGCAGCCATGGGCTCCTCAATTAAAAAGACTTCTCTGGCTCCTGCAGACTCTGCCGATTCTCTGACAGCCCGTTTTTCTACTTGTGTAATTCCGGAAGGAACAGCCACAATTATTCTGGGACGAACAAACGTACGTCGGTTATGAACTTTTTGTATAAAATGACGAAGCATTGCTTCGGTGACCTCAAAATCTGCAATAACACCATCCCGCATGGGCCGGATCGCTACAATATTCCCGGGGGTACGGCCCAGCATATTTTTGGCCTCCAGACCAACAGCAAGCACTTTATTTTTTAGCCGGTTATCCGTCCGAACAGCTACTACTGATGGTTCCCCAAGAACAATACCCTTGTTTTTAACATAAACAAGGGTATTTGCGGTGCCAAGATCAATCGCCAAATCATTGGAAAAAATGCCCAGAATCGAGTCAATAAAATTTCCCATTTCTTTCCTTCACATAAAAAAGTTGTTGAGTTTTGTTTGGGAATGGCTGCAAAAGACAATAAGCTTTTGATTAAAAAGATTTTTTTGGAATCCGCTTATTTCCCAATTTGAGATTTTTAACAAATATAATGAACCATTACAAGGAGAATTTATTTTCAAATCGGTCCTCCTGGCAAAAAACCTATAACGTTGGATAACAGATTCAACTGCCGTTTTGACCAAGATTTTCCATAATAGTATTGTGCAAACGAGGTCTGAAATTTTTTATTTTTTCATTCTGACGACCCGGATGAACCCGATTTGTCAATAAAATGACCTGTATAAACTGGTCCAGGTCAATCCAGAATGATGTCCCTGTAAACCCTAAATGACCTACTGATTTTGGAGAAAAGAGCCTGCCGGCACTGGAATTATGTTTTGAAGGCATATCAAATCCCAGAGTTCTTCCGGTATTATTCACTTCGGTTAAAAAATATTCAACTGTTTGCTGTTTAAATTGAAGTGCATTTATGCGATTACAATATGCATTGATAAGACAGATAAGTAAACGCCAAATTTCTTCCGCTGTACCAAAAAGACCAGCGTGTCCATCGATTCCGCCTACTACATAAGCATTTTCATCATGGACTTCCCCTTCCAGAATTTTTTTTCGCCAACTGCATTTTTCGGTGGCAGCAAAAGTTACAGCCGGCTTTTTAGTTGTTAAGTCAATAAAATTTAAAGTTTTTAACCCAAGGGGGATACAGATAGTTTTCGATATATATCTATCTAACTGATTTCCGGAAATATGTTCAACGATCCATGCAAGAATCATGAACCCCAGATCGCTATACACCATCTTGGTTTTAGAATTTTCTATTTTTTCTGCCAAAAGGCATTTTCTGAGTTTTAAACGACGCTGCTGAAAAGGTAATTTCTCAAGTATTTTATAATATGGCCGGTAATCAGGATAACCCGAAACATGTGCCAACAGGTTTTTAATAGTTATTGAGGCTTTATCAGTATTTTGAAAATCTGGAATAAGATTATCCAGAGTATCTTCTAAATTGATTCGATTGTCATTAACCAGTTTCATCAGAGCAACAGTAGTTGCCAGTGGTTTCGTAAGGGAGGCCAGATCGAAAAGTGTTTTTACGGTCATCGGCCGTTTGGTAAAAATATTGGCAAGGCCATATGCCCGATGGAAAAGGATACGGTTTTTTTCGGATATCAACAACACAGCACCCGGAAACACCGAATCGAAAATAGCCTGATGCATTAAAGAATCAATTGAATTTTTAAAATCCATAAAGAAAACAATTTTTATGATGATCCAATTTTGGTTTTTCTGAAGTTAACACTAAAATCAATTGAGAACGTTAAAAGGCTTTTGGTGCGTAAAACGCATCTTACCATGAAGATTTCCGGACTATGAAGATTTCCGGTGAAATTATTTTTCTAAAAAACGATAGACACTTAAAAATATGAGCGAAGATACCATATAAAACCTTGACACACCATCATAAAAATTTTATAAACTATAAATAGTCGGGGCGTGGCGCAGTCTGGAAGCGCACTTGAATGGGGTTCAAGGGGTCGGAGGTTCAAATCCTCTCGCCCCGACCACTTATTTTTATATATTACGTTTATACCACAGTTATTTTCTCACTTGATTCTTTCCGGGAGCATCAACAAAAACGGTTTAAGAGTAGAAGTGAATCTGGGCGCTATACAATCAGCGGGAAGTTTTTCCACTGGATTTTAGCGCCTTTTTCATTTTTTGTCAGGGAATCAAATGAATACAGCAGAAAAAGACTTAAAAATAACCAGCCTGATTGAGAACGTTTTTAAAAAGCACGGCAAAGATTTTATCAATCTCAAAACTTTTTTATCTTATCTGGATAAGAAGGAGTTGTCTTTTCTTCAATTGAAGCCAAACAGCATTCAAGATGCTGTTGAAAAAGCGATTTCACCAGTAAAAAGCCCTTACCAGATTAAAAAATTTAAACAATCCAAGGTCCTTTTTAACGGCCCGTTAGCTGAGATTGCCTTGGCATATATAGAAAAAAGAAAAGCAAAAACCTTCGGGCAGTTAAACAAAGACTTCCCGGTAATAAAAGGTGAATTTATTGATCTGGTCAATACCCTGCTCGATCAAGGCTGTTTAAGGGCACGAATAAGTACAAGCGAAAAAATAATCCTTTATACTGTCGATAAAAAAGCGACTCAGCTATTAACTGAAACTGCGAAGACCGAAGATGCGGATTTATTCGCAATGAGTAAAGCTTTCGATACCCGGACATTGATCTCTCAGTTTAAAGATGCCTATTATAATGTCGGCAAAGGCGCTAACTATGTGTTCATACATCAAATTCGAAATTTTCTCGGATGGTCTCGGAAGCAATTCGATGAACTGCTTTATCAAATGATGAAGCAGGGTTATGTAGCGGCTCATCCGGGAAATCCCGGGGCATTGATGGCCCAGGAGGTCAGAGATTCATTCCAGGATGAATACGGTGATCTTTACATAACCGTCAGTTGGAGAAAATCCGTATGACCCATGAACAAGGAATTTCGGATATACTGAGGCAAAACAATCCGTTTTCTTCCAATGCAGCAGGCGATCCAAGAGAGGAACGTTACCCGGATGTCCCTGGTTTAGGTGATAAGGTGTTTCATGGAATCCAGGCACTCATCAGATTCAAAAAAAACCAACCCACGATGCAATGTGCCGGAGCTGTGCTGGGTGAGGCCGGATACGGCAAGACGCATCTGATTGGAAGACTTATTGACAGCCGCAACAAAAATGTCGTCCCGTATAATTTTGCCTATATCTACCCTTTCATCGATTCCCATCAGGGCTTTAGATATCTTTTACGGGAAATCGTGGTCAACCTGACCACTATGTATAAAGGATATACATTCAGCCAATTGGATGCGCTTTCGGCGATCACCGGGTGCCGGGTGATCCAACAGATGGAAAAGGAGGCGGGCACAGAGATACTTTCTGTTCGAGACTGCCCCTTCGAAAAAAATCCTATCCGGATTCTTACGACCCGGATCGTTCCGAAAACAATCCTCCCTAAAATAATCAATCATGGTATCAGATTTTTATCCCACCAAAACCCCGCGTTCACCCCAGAGTTTTTAAAGGTGATACTCCGGTATTGTTTTTTTCCGGAAACGCGGCCTGCTGCAATCCAATGGCTGATGGGAAGAACAATCGCATCGGATCAGGTCCGTCTGCTGGGGGTCAGCGACCGGAGTTCAAAACCTGCTGAATCCTTAGAGGAGGATGCCCAAGAAATTATTTTATCTTTCGACCTGCTTTTTTACTTCCACGGCCGCCCCATGATCGTTATGTTTGACCAGCTAGAAAATCTTACGGATATCAAGCAAATAAAAACGTTTCAAAAGATGATTTTCTGCCTGGGAGACAAAAGCAAAGCCATGCTTCCCATCGCTTTTTTCCGGGCTCAGGAATGGACAATGAATTTTTCCAAACAACTGGATGACTTTTGCTCAGGACGATTCAAGGCCAATATGTTCGATCTGAAAGGATGCAACCGAAAACAGGCCTATGAACTGATCCGCTCCCGCCTGGGCCATGCGCTATCGGGCATTAAACTGCCAAACGATCTATTCCCATTTTACCCGGATCACCAAGATGAACTTTCGCAGCTACTCAACTTGCCGGAAATGTCTCCAAGGCAGGTTATCAATCGCGCCAACCGGCTCTTACAAAAAATACTGTATGGGAAGCCACTGGAAAAACGGTGCCCCAACCTTATTCTCCGGAAAGCCTATAAAACTCGCTACGAGGAGATACTTGCAAATCATGAACAATATCCCCCCGACAAAAGTCGTCTGATCTTGGCCATGTCCCTTTATCTTTCAAACCGGCCCGCCAATTTATCCTGCAATATTGCAGCCGTCAATATACAACCAAAAGGCGATAAATATGTTGACTTTACTGCACAGGTAACTTCAAAAAAGGGAAAAGCGGTTCCGATGATAATCATGATAGATATCGAATCCCACCACAAATCAGTTTTGGCCAGTTTAAAGCGGGGCATCATACAGTTGAAAAAAACTCCCGAAGCTAAGATTATATATATCAGGGATTCCCGGTGTCCCTTTCATGGTCCGAAACGGTGGAAAGAAAACCAACAGGCAAAAACCGAATTCGAAAGACGGGGAGGCATTTTCATTCTTTCTCCGATCGAGGAAATTTCATATCTGTATGCCCTGGCATTGTTAAAATTCGATGTGCAGGCCGGCGACATAACCTCGGACACGGGCCGGGCCCTTTCTCCGGATCAGCTGGGCAGGTTTATCCAGTCGGAAATCAGCGAGAACCCTGACGGTATTTTTGCCAAATTGGAACAGTGTTTCTTGACTTTGAAAACGCCGGATACCTCTTTTAATAAGAACACTTCCTTTCAACCGATTCCGGAATCCGGAGTTGAAGATGAAAAAATTACTGGTTTGGCAACCGAATTTTTAGATCAATCCCCAACCAAAATGATGAAAGCCGATCTGCTTGTGAAAAAAATTTCCCAAAAAACATATATCGGAACGGATACAAATCACGTCGTAAGCTTATTGGGCAAAAACAGAAAAAAATTCAATATTTTCAGGGCCAAAGATGGTATTCTGATCAGTCTGAAAGTTCACCAGTAAAATGCTGAAAGCAACGGTAACTGAAATTCATTTATGCTGCCGCTGTCCGAGACTACTGGCATATCACCGGAGCGGAGAAAAAAATACATGGAACGTCGGCTATAGAGGAACAGGCCATTTCAAGGGCGCCTTTTTTCACGACAAGATAGCCAAACCGTTTCATACAATGCTTTCATCCAAAAATGATTCTCCCCTGAAAACGGATATGGAAAAATTGTTGTCCACAAACCCATCGAATATGGAGACCGCAGTATTTACCTTGTTGAAACAGCATATTCTCGATCCTGTTTTGAGCAGGTATGCCCGGAAACTGACCAGCAATCAGATCCTATCTATAGCCAACGGTGTTGTTATCTGGAGCAGGTATTTATCGAATTTTCTAAAACAACATGCCCGGCCGGTGCATTCGCACCAAAACACGAGGCGACTCGACACCACAGAGACGTTTTGTGATCCCGAAAAATTAATGTCTTGCAAATTTTACTTGTCAAATGGAAAATCTTTACGCGTTACCGGGGCCTTTGATGCTGTCTGGATCGACCAGGCAACCGGTGATGCCACAGTAATCGAGTTCAAAGGATTCAAGCCTGCCCATGAGGAAGAAGATTTCATTCAGGTGGCGTTGTATGGCTGGATGATCAAAGAGGCAACCGGAATAACTCCCCGGTGTGTAGTTTTATATCTGGAAGAGGAGCACCCTGAAGCGGTCTATCCTGCCAGAGTAGTTGAAAATGCTCAGGATAATCTCATAAGTCTTTTGGAGGTTGTTTGGGATGTCATTCAACAATCCCCAAAAAAGGGAAACAGCAGTATTCCTTTCGCCCTGGATCGGAATTTATGCGACGTTTGCCCGTTTGCTTCCCGGTGCGATACTGATTGGGGCAAACGCAGACGAATCACAGAACAACAGCAGGAGAACAAGCAGTCCCCGGTGGAAAAGGACATCACCGAAAGCAAAACAGATACGGAAAATGAACAAATCCGGGAGGGTGAGCAAGCCATGGATCGTTTATTGCGTACACTTAATATGGTTAAACTCCCTGTTATCTCTTCAGGTTTTATTTCCGGCCCCCGACTGATCCGTCTGAAAGTCAAACCAGATATAAAAAGGGGAACCACATTCAGAAAAATTTCGAGCCGGGTTGACGATCTTCAAATCGCTATGGAACTGAAATCGCCACCGTTCATCCGTGCACAGGCGGGCTATCTGAGCATCGATATCCCGCGGAAATTTATACAGCCGCTTACCCTCACGGAACTTTGGGAAAAGGGACAAAATACAAATAAAAATCGATCTGTGGCTGCTTTTCCAATGGGTATGGCAATTGACGGGTCAGTAGAGTGGGCCGATTTAACCAATCCAACCATGACTTCTATTCTGGTAGCAGGTACTGCTGGCAGTGGAAAATCAATTTTTTTGCGTACCGCTCTCATCGGCATGGCGATGAACGCCGGCCCGAACCTGATCAACTTTACACTCATCGATCCCAAAAGGGTAACCTTTAACGATCTATCAGATCTACCGCATCTTCGTTGTCCCGTTATTACGGACATCAAGCCTGCTCTGGAAGTGCTGGAAGAACTGATGGATGAAACGGAAAACAGATATAAAATTCTATCTGACGCAGGTGTTATCGATATCGCCGAATATAATAACAAAAACAACCCAATAGCTCACCATGTTATCATTATCGACGAATATGCCGATCTGATGATCGAGAAAGACTTAAAAAGCAGCGCCGAAAACCTGATTCAGCGCCTGTGCCAAAAGGGACGTGCCGCCGGTTTCCATATCATTTTGAGCACACAGCGTCCTGATTCCAAAGTAGTAACCCCTCTGATTAAAGCCAATCTTCAACTCAAAGTCGCTCTCAAAGTTACCACCACCTGCAACAGCCAGATTATTCTCGATGAACCCGGAGCTGAAAAACTTATTGGAAACGGTGATATGCTCGTAGGAGGCGCAATACCTATCATGCGATTGCAAGGCAGTCTTCCTACCAAAACTGAAATCAATATGGTTAAATCAAATCCTATTTATAGTATTAACGACTTTACGGGCAAGGTGTTTATATGATAGGAAAATACAAGGATGAAAAAGCTTGAGCAACAATTCGACTTTAGCTATCCTATCATTACATATATTTTTACATTATAAACAGGAGGGATATTACATGAGCTTGGAAAATTCGGACACGACCGATGAATCAAAAGAATCCCTTGAGACTCAGGAAGATGATCTGTATCAACAAACTGCATTTTCTAAATGGAAAAAACCATCCGGGAGACACTTTTTTTGGGATCTGCTCTCAAGTCCACCTATCTGGATAGGTATAGGGGCAGTCCTTTTCATTATTTTATTGTTTATTTTTCTGTCCACTTCATCGAATACAGAATCGTCAAACAAGGAAATCGAAATAAAATTTACCGAATTAAACCGGAAATTAAACCTCTTGGAAAATCGACTGACCATTTTGGAAACTAACCTGGAAAATTTTTCTGGTTCCAAACTTTCCGGCCAAAAAGACGCATTTCAGGAAATTGCTCAATTCAAATCCAGATTGGATCACATGGAAAGTTCATTTGACCATCGTTTAGATCAATTATCTGAAGATATTAAAGATATTGAAAAATCCAAAATAGTTCAAAAAGACAGCATGCCTATCGTTTCAAACCAAAGAACAGAGCCCAGATACCACACCGTAAAAAAAGGCGAAACTCTTTACCGGATCAGCCGAATGTATGATATTTCACTGGATATGCTTAGAAAACTCAACAAGCTTGAAGGTAATACGGTTTATCCTGGTCAGAAAATACAGATTACCCAATAGAATTAAACCCAAAAAGTAAAAAGGTGAAATTTTGACAAAAAAAACCATAACCTACCAAGATTTACCAAACAGCGTTAAATACGGGCTAGGCTTTCTTTTCTCCGGTTGGATACTTTTTCTTATTGTCGATTATGTATTTTTAAATTCTTTTTGGTTCCTGGAAATTTTTATTGTTTTAGGAATTTTGAGTTATTATATCATTCGTATCAGAGATTGGGCAAGGGTCTTGGCCCTTTTGTTCAATGTGATTGGAACTATTTATTGCACAACCTTCTCGCTTGCGTTTTTATCTGCAAATTTTTATGGAAGTTTTCTTTTTTTGATAATAGCTGTACTGATGGGTGGGTCAACTTTTTTTTTAATAAAAAAGGAATCATCCCATTTTTATAAAATCAACACCCCGGGTTCACACAAAAATCAGCCTGAAAAAGAAAAACGCGCTAGCAGCTAAAACGCTTGTCGGATTGCTTGTCTCTGACTTTTGCCGAGGCTTTTTCAAGCCAGCCGGTTCGAATATTTTCTGCATGATCAAATTCCGGAACCAATGGCTTAATATCTAGAAGCGGTGTACCATCTAGCATGTCTACATTTTCAATTTTTAAAATATTTCCGGAAACGTTTCTCAGGCGCACCACCGATAGCCCTATAGGATTTGGCCTTTTAGGGGCTCTTGTAGAAAAGAGCCCTCTGTGCTGGTCATCCAAAAAAGGGATCACCTTCAGTGAAAACCCCTTAGATCGATGAAAACAATAAACTAAAATAATATGAGAGAATCCATCAAGATCTTCAAGACCATCTTCATATTCCGGATCTATTACCACTGTTCCTTTCACAGCTTTTGCTCCTGAAGGCTGAACCGGCATTTTATCCGGTGTTTTAAACGGGGTCTGTATAATTCCGATGGGCCTGAAAACCAATATTTCTTCCATAGCATTCTCCAGATTATTTCTATGCTCTAACCGGTGTAATAATAATGACAACCCGTCTGTTTAAAGCATCTGATGAAGAAATAGGTTGTGATTCACCGTAGCCCATCGTGACAACACGGATCGGATCCACTCCCCGCTGGATCAAGGCATTTTTAACAGCCTCGGCTCTTCTTTCTGATAATCTTTGATTGTACACTTCATCCCCTTTTGTATCCGTATGCCCTTCAACGGTAATCTGAGTTTGAGGGTAACGGGCCAAAACATTGGCGACCCTGTCTAATTCCGAATAGGCGCCCGGTTTCAGTGTTGCCGAATCAAAATCAAAAAGAATATCAGACCTAAACGTTGCGGTTAAAACATCCTGGCTGCGTTGGATACTGGCAGCATTGCTGGAGGCCACGGCATTTCTCAAATCCTGTTCCTGTCTGTCCATATAAGCGCCGATCCGGTTTCCTGCCAATCCACCAAGAGCAGCTCCGATTCCGGCTCCTATCAATGTACCCTCAGTATCTCTTCCGATAGCCTGACCTGCAGCTGCTCCTAAACCGGCTCCGATCAGCACCCCCTCTTTTGTTCTCCTCGACTGATGAGATGCTCCACTGCAAGCCATCAGTGTCAATAAAAACCCAAATATAATAAACATAATAGTGATTTTTTTCATCTCATTTATCTCCTTTCATCAATAAAATATAAATATAAATCCACCAAAGTTTTCGTTCGGGCACTAATTGGCAAACGATCATTTCACCAACTGATTCATTTCGAAAATCGGAAGGCAAATGGAAAGCACGATAAACCCAACGATAATTCCCATAAATACGATCATCAACGGCTCCAAGAGCGATGTCAGGCTCATTATCGCAGATTCGACCTCGTTTTCCAAAACATCGGCTACTTTGAACAACATTTTTTCCAATTCACCGCTTTGTTCACCAACCTGAATCATCTGAATACAAAGGAGCGGAAAAACACCTTTATGATCCAAGGCAAGTGCCAGTGATTCTCCTTTGCCCACACTGTCGGCAGCCCGATCTACAATGTCGGCAATCACCACATTTCCCACAATATTCTTTACAATTTCCATGGCCGGAAGCATTGAAACACCGTTTTCCAGTAATGACCCCAACGTTCTGGAAAATCTGGCTGCCGCCATTTTTTTAATCATTAATCCAACAGCCGGAAGTTTCAACAACCATACATCTATAAAATTTCTACCACGTTCAGTTCTTTTTGCAAAACAAAATACACCGACGCCCAGGAATATCAATAGAACAAGAGCCCACCAGTAAATCCTGAAAAAATCACTGATGGAAATCAATATCCGGGTGTAAACCGGCAGGACCTGATTCATCTCATCAAAAATGGCGGTAATTCCAGGTACAATATACGTCAGAAGAAAAAAAAGTACCAAAAGCCCTATAATCAACATCAAAACAGGATATGCAAGCGCCGTCCGGATTTTATGTTTTAAATGTTGTCGCCTTTCGCTCATATCCGCCAAACGTTCCAGAACAATCTCCAAAGTTCCGGAGGACTCTCCTGCCCGAACCATATTCACATAAAAGGGAGGAAATATTTCAGGATGTTGTGCAAGTGCTCCCGCAAAACTGTTGCCTTCCACAATTGCATTTTTAATGTGCGCAAGTTTTTTTTTGAAAATTGGAGAACGTGTTTGACACACCAAGGCATCGATCGCCGATACCAATGGAAATCCGGAGCCCACCAGTGTTGATAATTTTCTGGTATATAATAAAATTTCAGAAGAGCTGATACGATTAAATACCGAAACGTTTTGAAAAAAAGCGGGGGGGTTTTCCGGAGACACCCCCTTATCCACTTCCGTTATGGAAACCGGAAAAATCTGGGAAGCACGTAATTTTTGACGCGCAGAAAATGAGCTTTCCGCATCAATGATACCGCTGATATTTTTTCCTTTTTTATCAAGCGCTCTGTATTCGAATACCGACACGATCTTTTTTCCTCATTCTTAACCTTCAAGCTTGAGAACTTGATTGCTTAATTTACCATACTCTACACTGATTCTTCAATTGGAAATTGAAAACCAGTTTGCGGCATAGGCCCAAAGCACTATAACAACCGCGAAATTTTGTTTCTCAGGAGTAAATAATATTAATGGGAAGCGGAGGATATTTCCAAACGCCGGCTTTTGGGATAATTTGTTGACTTTCTACCCGAAGCCAGGAAAGATCCGGCTTGAGTTCTCGCATTTTTCCATCTTCAGGAGGTTTGGCCGGTGAAGCATAAGAATAACTTACCTGAAACAGACAAACTCCGCCTTTTCGATTTTTGGAAATGACAAAATTTCTCTTGAATGTGTTCGGATTCATATCGTTGTTTTGAGCAATCTGATGGATCTCATCTTTTTCAAAGAAGACTAAAACAAATTTGGAAACCCCATTTTCAGAAAATTTAAAAAGCGCTCTTGATTCGCTGCTTCCGGCATATACCGTTGTAATGCATGACAGCCTTCTGAGATATTGAGCCGAAACAATAGCAGCAGTTCTCCTTCCCCCTGCCATTACCGGCAACCCATAATATTCGAAAAATTTCTTCTGAATATCCTCTGCGTACTTATCACCTCTTTCATAAATATCTTTTGATATATAACGCAAATTTTTGGCCAAATCTTCAGCTGCCTCGGCAATTGGCCAGTCGATGCGGACATGAAAGTGTGAAAGCACATAGCGGTCTCTCGTCCGGGTAGACGGATCTCTTTGGATCAGCAGTGCATAATCAATGGGAAGCAATTTTTTAAGGAAATCAGTAAAACAGACAGAATCGAGATATTTTTGAGTCCTGTCAAATTTTTCCAGCGGAAGTGTTTCACTTTGTACAAGATTGGTTTTGGTTGTCTTGTTTACATCGAAAAACCGAATATACTTTTTATGCGCAGCCGGTATGCAATCTTCAACATATATAACCAGAAAGGCATTTTGAGCATCATATTCAAGATCCGGAATCCGTGCACGAGGTTTAAGCTCCCGTTTTTCAACATATGGATAGGGCTGTTGCTTGTTAATAAAATTCTTGTATGATTCTGTCAGAGCAAAATCTATAAGCATTTGGTCTAAATCATCCCTCAGTAATTCGTAATAAGAACGTCTCAGACGATTAGCATGACTTAATGTTTCCCTATCACCCCAATATTTCAATGTATACTCCTCTAAAGTAAAACCGCTTTGCCTCTGCTGATCATGTTCAATAGAAAAAAAAGAAAATTAACGATAATTTTAACGAATTCAATAATTTGCTGATTTTTAATATCATTTTTCAGGACAGGCGTCAACTTACCGATACCGTATTGCAATTTAATTTCTGAAAGTTTATATATCACCTGATGATCAAATTTCAATTGAAACTGAACAGAACGTTAAAAATTTTGGGAAGTCTTCTATAAATTTAAGCATGCATAACGAAGTGGATAAAGAAAACCAGATACATTATAGTCAAAAAATATCCTGCGACTTAAAGATCCGGGAAATGGAAATTGATGACATTCCTGATGTTTTTCATCTTGGAGAGATGCTTTTCGAGGTGCAGTCACTTCCAAATTTGTATCGAACCTGGGATGAATTTGAGGTGGTGGAGCTTTTTCTCTCTGATCCTGAATTTTGTATTGTAGCTGAATTTGAAGATGATTTGCTCGGATTTGCTTTGGGAACGACCATCAAAAAATCCAGGTCGGCCTGGAAATACGGGCATCTTATCTGGTTAGGGGTGAAAGAGAAATTTCAGCGTTTCGGAATCGCTGAAAAACTTTTTATCCGGTTTCGCAATCTTATGATTAAAGATAGCGTTCGAATGCTTATTGTCGACTGCCAGGCCGAAAACATTCCTTCCGTACAATTTTTTGAGAAAATAGGCTTTGGCAATCCAATCTCCCATATTTATATGAGCATGAATCTGTCTACTGAGTACCAGCAGTACCAACAGCAAAAAAAGAAAAAATAGTATCCGGACCTAAAAAATGAAATATCTTTGTTTTTGGATTCAAAATACCTTTCATCCGATATTCAAGTTTCATCAAAATTAAAGGATCACAAGTCATATGGGAAATTGTCTTATCCAGCCCAACCGATTGAAAAATTTACTTAAAAACCTTATCGACATCTACAGCCCCTCGGGAAAGGAGGAACAGATTCTTGAATTTTTATGTGCTTACCTTAAAAAGGAGTGTATTCGAGTTCATTGCCAGAAATTGGATGAAAACCGGTATAATCTGCTGGTCCTTCCTCCAGGAAAAGAAGAACCCGAAATAGTTTTCCTGGGACATGTAGACACAGTATATGCCTATGATCTGGAGGATTTTGGCTATAATCAAAAAGATGACAGAATCAGCGGTTTGGGCTCTGCCGATATGAAAGGCGGCTGTGCCGCTATGATTGAATCTTTCGTTGCCACTGCTCATCTTTTGAATCACGAAATTCCCGTAGCATTAGTGTTAGTAGTGGGAGAGGAAGAGGAAGGCGACGGAACAGCCCGCCTTTTGGAAGACTATCGCTTTCCCTGGGCGATCATCGGTGAACCCACCGGTATGATTCCTTGTTTCAGTCATTATGGATACATGGAAATACAGCTCATCACATCAGGAAAACGAAAGCATGCCTCTTTTGCCAACAAAAACGAAAATGCGATTGAAGTCCTTCTGAACGGATTTATAAAACTGTCCCGACACATGGGAAAGGAGCACCCTGAATTGGTTTATAACATCCGGGATATTTACAGCAATCGTGCTGGATTTGCAGTTGCCGAACAATGCGAAGCATGGCTGGATATTCATATGCCTCCGAGTTCCCCTGTCGGGGAAATCGCCACCGAACTTGAAGAAATTTTCAGAAAATATTGTGAAAAACATAGCCGTATTGATTGTCTGTTCAAAATTTTTACTATCGACAGCGGTTATGAGTTACCATCCCGGGGAACCGCCATCGATATGCTTAAACGAATATATGCGAAGAAACATATTCCCTGGACGACCGATACGTTTCGAAGTCATTCCGATGCCAACCAGTTATGGGCCGCCGGAATCAAACCAGTTTTGTTGGGACCGGGTCGGCTGGAGATGGCTCACACGCCTGATGAATATACCTCTTTTAGGGAAGTGTGCAAAGCTGCGGAGATATACACAGCGTTGATTCTGGAATTTGCCGATGGTCTCGGAAAATCAGAAAAAATGCTTGAAAAAAAGAAGATAATATCGTAAACAGAAGCTGGATGGCAGAGTGT
Organism: Desulfobacterales bacterium; assembly: GCA_018399715.1. Lineage (GTDB taxonomy): Bacteria > Desulfobacterota > Desulfobacteria > Desulfobacterales > SKZT01 > M55B149. The sequence continues at coordinate 16,367 of JAGYNR010000011.1, forward strand.
CTGAAAAAGACTACATGCTCGATTAAACTGCAAAACTGTAGGTAATGCAGTTTTTTCCGGCCGGTCTTCTATTCAGACCGAGATTTTTGTCCTACAGCTAAAATCCCTGCCATCTTTTTTTATGGCTTCTTACCGTTAAGCTTACAATACAATGAATCAAAATCCATTTTGGTCATGTGGATTGGTTTTTTTAAAAACATTTTAACCGGCACAAATCTTGTCATCACCTCTACAAATTGTTGATAAGAACTAAAATCTTCTCTGGCATATTCAACCAGACGTTTCAATCCCCGTTTTTTTGAAAATCTGAAATATACATATTTATCATTTTCTTCCAAAAATCCCCAACATCCCCTTGGATTTTGCATGATACCTATTATTTTCATATGGTAAATACTATTTGACCGCTTGTATGAAGAATAAACTACATTAAATCGGTTTCGTTCGTAAAAAATCTATCGAGTACTTCTCGGATATAATCTAAGCTGAGGTGATGATCTGCACCCTGAATGACTGACAGATTGCTGTTGGGAAAAAATCTGGAAAAAGATATAGCCATAGATGGCTCACACCCATTGTCTTCGCTGCCGGTATGTATTTCCAGGTACCGGGGATGAGGAAACTTTTCCTTTTCAGCCAAATCAGATAGTTTTTTTGCTCGTGGAGGAATGGAACCACAACCTGAATCCAAAGAACACGCAGCGCCTAGCACCGGTGAAAAAAGAAGAATCCTTCCCGGAAACGGCGACATACTTGCCAAAGAATGAAGTATTAAATATGCCCCATATGATTTTCCTATTATAACGGCACCCGGATGCCAAATTTTTCTTGAAAGGTCCAAACGAATCCATTTCAACTGCTCCCGGAATCGCAACCTGGAAAAAGGCGGCAGAATTTCACGCCCTACCACACCACAGCCAATATCAAGAATATAATGAGAAATAAAATTATCCAAACCTTCGTTTCTTCCAGGAATAAAATAGACTTTCCCCGGCACGGATATATTCATCGCATGATCCCAACAATGCGGAAGATAAAAGATTTTGTTAAGCGGATAATATGTTGACAATTCTACGCGACACCAGTTGGCCATCTGTGATCCAGCTTTTTTTAACCACCTTTAATCGTCCTTCAGCAAAAAGCCGGATGCATTCGGGGTAAAGCTGCCATTCAAGATTCAGCCCTTTTTTTTTAACCGTTTCGAGGGTGTCATGGGGTAAAATCTGAAAAGATTTCTGAGCAATAATCGGACCGGTATCCTCACCATAATTTACAAAGTGTACCGTACACCCTCCAACCTTGCATCCATAACGAAATGTATCCCCATAACCATCCACACCCGGAAATGCCGGAAGCAACGCAGGGTGAATATTCATAACTTTGGGGTGCTCATAGTCTGTATTGACCCGGTCGATAAAATACGGAGTTAGCTTTCTCATAAATCCGGCCAGAACCAGCAAATCAAATTGAAATCGGGATATTTCCCTCAAAAGCATATCCTCTGCAATAACCCGGGATTTTATAAATCGTTTCACCTTTTCCGTATTTTCATCATTTACAAAAACCTTCTGTTTCGATAATGTTTCTTTAAGGTTAAAATCTTCGGGAAGCCTGAATTTCTGGGATTGTGTTTTGTATCGACGGATAATGCCGGCATAATCCACAAAAAAAGTTCGCAGATTATAATTTTGTGCCCTTTGTAAACCTTTTGCATCAATTCTGTCTGATCCTACAAAGGCCATCTGACAGGGAATTTGATTATTTTCGCAGGCATCCATGATAGCTTGAAGGTTTGTACCACTACCTGAAATCAATGCACCGACCCGGATTTTTTTTTCCATTTTTTTCTTATCTTCAATAATCACCACCACTACAAGGGCGCAGTTTAATGAAATTATCGGACTACATGATCTGCCGTATTATTTTGTGCCTGAACGAAAACTGTCTTTTTCGCCAATATCTGCGTCAGACTCAAATTTTAATCCTCGAAATACTTAATGTATGACTGTGGTTAAAATTTTCGTCTTCCTTGATCTTAACGAAAAATCCTGGTTTTCGTTCAGGCACTGTTTTCCTCTTTCAACGGTTTGCGTTTGAAAATTTTAGCCCCCACGATACTGATTTCGTAAAGAATCATCAACGGCAATGCCATCAGAGCCTGCGTGACAACATCGGGCGGCGTTAAAATCGCGGCTCCGATAAAAAACAGTAAAAGCGCATACTTACGGTTCTTTTTCAAAAATTCAACTGAGACCAGACCGAGCCGTGAAAAGAGAGTGATGATCAGCGGCAGCTCAAAAACAACACCGAAAGCGATCAGCAATTTTGACGCAAAGCTGAAATATTCTTTCATGGAAGGAAGCGGCTTCAAATATTCTGTAGCAAACCCCAGAAAAAACTCGAACCCGTAGGGAAACACCATAAAATAACCGAACAGTGCGCCGCCAATAAAAAAGAATGAACACAGCAACACCACCGGTAATAATAATTTTTTCTCTTTTTGATACAATCCGGGAGCAACAAACCGCCAGAATTCATACAAAATCACAGGAGCAGACAGCATTATTCCGGACAGCAGAGCACATTTCAAATAAACAAAAAATGCTTCGGGGAGATTGGTAAATATCAGTTGGTCATCTTCACCCATGACATCCGTCAGTGGCTTGATCAGGATTTCAAACAACCGTTCTTTAAAAAAATATGAGACCACAAATCCGACTCCCACGGCGATGAAGCAGACAATCAGACGTGTTCGAAGTTCTTCCAGATGAACAGTAAAGGGCGCTTTTTCATCTTCATTCATTTTTGACAACATCCTGACGGTTGGAATTTATGTCATGATCGGAATTGTCGGCTACACGAGATGTTTTTTTGTCATCGGTTATCATATTGGATTTATGATGCTGATGCGGATCGATACAGCTTCTCATATTTGTGTAATGTTGTTTTTCCTCCGCTTTTTCAATTACTTCAGAATCAGGCGTGTTTTGACTTTCTATCGGGTTATCTGTTTTTTTCTCCTGCTGAATCTTTTTTTCACCTTGATTGGTGTTTCTTTTAAAATCCTGATTTAATTGATTGAAGGAATCTTTAACATCTGACAACTGCTGGTCAATCTCCATGGATTCCTTAAGTTCGGAAGTCGCTTTTTTAAACTCACCCATGGCCTTGCCAAGCGATCTGGCGATATCGGGAAGTTTTTTGGGCCCAATGACAATCAGTGCTATCGCCAGAATTAAAAGCAACTCAGGCATTCCTATACCGAACATGACATATAGCTCCTTGCCGGAAATTTATACAGCTCTTCAAGATTTATCAGAAAACTACAAAAATTATCCGGTTTTTAGCTGTTTATTACTTAGTTTACTCAAGGCATCCCAATTTTATAAATGTTATTTAGTGTCCAGTCGAAAACCGACTTAACCTCTTTCATCAAGAGGTATATATCTGGAAACTTGTTGGCCCTGATAAATCTGCCTCGGTCGTGCAATTCTCCAGTCGGGATCATCCACACTTTCTTTCCATTGAGCGATCCATCCGGGAAGTCTTCCGATGGCAAACATGACTGTAAACATGTTGGTCGGAATTCCCATTGCCCTCAGAACGATGCCACTGTAAAAGTCAACGTTAGGATAAAGATTACGTTCCAAAAAGTAGTCATCATTGACAGCCGCCTCTTCCAATTCCATAGCGATATCGAGAAGCGGATCCTCGATTTTAAACTTGTTAAGAACCCGGTGACACATTTTTTTCATTATTTTCGCTCTTGGATCATAAGTTTTATATACCCGATGTCCGAATCCCATTAAGCGAAAAGGATCATTCTTATCTTTAGCTCTTTCAATGATTTTTTTAACATTTTCGCCGCCCTGGTGAATCATCTTCAGCATTTCGATCACTTTTTGGTTAGCACCGCCATGCAGTGGCCCCCATAACGCTGCAATTCCAGCCGAAATCGAAGCATATAAATTTACCCGACCACTTCCTACAACGCGCACGGCAGAAGTCGAACAGTTCTGCTCATGATCCGCATGCAAAATCCAGAGGACACTTAAAGCATTGACAACATCCTCATCGATTTCATATGGTCTCACAGGCGTATCAAACATCATGTTCAAAAAATTTCCACAATAGGACAGATCCGGCCTAGGATAAACAACTTTGTGTCCTCTGGATATTTTATAAGACATGGCTGCCATGGTACGAATTTTTGACAGTAATCGGGTGACAGTGATATTGATTTCTTCTTCAATCATCTGCAAAACCGGATAGAAACTTCTTAACGCATTTACCATTGAAGAAAGTATTCCCATCGGATGAGACGCACGGGGAAAATTCTGATAAAAAATCTGCATATCTTCATGGACCAGTGAATGATCATTCAGAAGAACTGAAAAACGATTCAGCTGTGCTCTGGTTGGAAGGACGCCGTTTATCAGCAGAAAAGCGGTTTCCTTAAAAGTGGAATGCTCGGCAAGGTCCTCCACCGGGATTCCCCGGTAACGGAGAATCCCCTTTTCGCCATCCATAAAAGTAATTTTGCTTTCACAACTGCCCGTATTTCCAAAACCGGGATCGAGCGTAATATATCCTGTTTTCTGACGAAGCGTGGTAATATCGATACCCCTTTCCCCTTCGGTGCCGATAACAACCGGGAATTCATATTCTTTTCCTTCAATTATCATTTTAACATACTCTGTCATGATTCCTCCCCTTATGAGTTGACTTTCCGGACAGGCGATAGAAACTATACTTCTTTGATGACACCGGGAAAATTACGCCTCGTTCATTAAAAGTTGATAGTTGCTCTGTTTCTTAAGACAAATTATTTTAATTACAATAAAAATTTTTTGCCGTCAAGTAAGAGATAAATATATCCAGCAATTCTAATTATGACAATTCCCAAAAGTATCTTTTAAGGCTTTCATATCGAAAACACGAAAACGAAAAACAAGATTGCAAAAATGCTGCTGCGAAGTGTTTGTTTAAAAATATGGCCTTTTTTAAACAAACTCACCGCCAAGATACGATTTATTCCTTCCCCGTTGATGGACTGAAAATCAAGAGGGAGGGAGTATGCTGATTATAACCAGAATCGTTTTAATATGAAGTGTCTGAACGAAAACTATGATTTTTCGTTCAGGCACTATGTAGCAAGCTGAGAGGATTCTATCAATTTGTTTATCTCATTCAACCATAACCTTTTCTAAATTTTCCATTTCAAAATTGATTATTATACCATATTCTGGTATATCTCGTATAAATATCATAGGATTCTAAATGGCAATTCAAAATTTTAAAAACAAGGGAACCAAGGACATAAACTATGGGAGGACAACCAAAGAGGCATTTCGAGTCCTTCCCAAGGAGTTACATCGGAGAGCCCAGATAAAACTCGCCCGTTTGGGAGCTGTCATATCGATGCAAGATTTACAAGAAATACGTGGGAATCGATTTGAAAAACTGGCAGGTAATCGAAAAGGCCAATACAGTATTCGGATAAATGACCAATATCGATTTTGTTTCAAATGGGAAAGAGGAAACGCAATTGATGTTGAGATTGTCGATTATCATTAATGAAGGAGCCTTAAAATGAATGAAACACATTATACCCCGGTGCATCCCGGTGAAGTGTTGAAGGATGAGCTTGATGAAGTGAGGCTAACCCAATCTGCCCTTGCAAAGCATATTGGAGTCTTACCGAAAACAATCAATGAAATATGTCGCGGCAAGAGAGGTATTAGTGTGGAAATGGCTATGAAGCTTTCAAAGGCTCTAGGTGGAAGCCCGCAATTTTGGTTAAACTTACAAAATAACTGGGAGATAAGCCAATTGGATGAATCTGTTTTTGAAGGTATTGAACACGTTTCCGCATGATCGAAATATAATCATTGGGTCAACAGGCGCGGAAAAACATGTAATCAATAATCATCGGAATTAACTCAGAGTATACTATATTTGACATTTTCGGGAAAATATGCCGGTTATAACGAATTTGGGAAAAAACTCGTAGGTTGGGTTGAGCGGTATTTTCTGTTGAGTTTCGCTTACGGGGTATCATAACACTTACCTTTTTAATTAGTTTAAAAAAATGATGCAGCGAAACCCAACAATTTTAAACGATCAACCCAACCTACATTCTAAATTTTACATTCTACATTTAGGCTGATCCCCCAAATTTGTTATAATAATGCTTTGAAGTTGACTTTTTATCAGATAACCGTTAATAAATGTAAATAAAGACGGTTGGAATGGGAAAGAACCTAATATTAAGGAGAAGCCCATGTCATTTAAGGAAAATCTTTTAAAGAAAATCAAAATTGACCAGTTATCAGTTCAGGTGGCCGACAGCTTGGGGCCTTCGGAAAGTGGTCGTAAACTGGATAAAGAGTCCATGCGAAATCTTCTGAAAATGGCTCCTTACAACGTACGCCGGGAAAGAGATCTGGAGTTGTATATCAAGAAAAATGGGGAATCCAATAAGCAACAAATCCTTGTGCTTGACAACGATCTTACCATTTACACGACAACTGTTTCCGATGTGGCTCTGCGTAAAAGCCCTACGGTTAAAGAGATGATCAATATCCGCAATGCAATTAAAATTCTTAACGATTCCGATGTCGTTAAAAGCAAGAAAGAAACTTCACTTCATACCATTCAAAAAGAATGTATCGAACAGCTTGACCTGGATTACTCGGAATACGATATCGAAAAGATACAAAAAGACGGACAACAGGCGCTGGAAATCGGCGACAGCAATGGGGTCATGGAAACACTGACATTATTTCAGGAGCTATTGAATCTTTCTTTGGCCCCGAAAGCTTTCAAAATTGCCGGTATTGAAATGATCGGAAAACTTAGCGAAGGAAAAGTAGATGAATTGTATTTCGGGCCTTTTATTCTTTATAATAGTCATAATAATGAGATAAAATTAATCTTAAAAAAGATTGGCAGCCGCGATAAAGTAGGTATCGATTATATCCATCAGGTGGTAAACGGGCAAGAAAAACCTGATATGGAGGGATATAAGGTATTTGAATTTTTAAAAGACAGCGTTATGGGACGAAATGAGCTTTCCTAGGACCGCTGTTGTTTTACGGGAAAATAAATGGAAAAAACACTGCCTCCGGCAAGCTCGCTTTGAACGGAAATTTTTCCACCGTGAGCCCGAACAATATGCTTTACAATCGCTAAACCCAACCCGGTTCCGCCTAGCTTTCGGCTTCTGGCTTTGTCAACCCTGTAAAAGCGCTCAAAAAGTCTGGGAAGATGTTCTTTGGCGATTCCTATCCCGTGATCCCGGATGCGAATTAACGCATTGTTATTCTCTTTCAAGATTTCTATATCAACAGTACTGTCCGAATGGCTATATTTTATAGCGTTATCCAGAAGATTTACAATGGCCTGCTCCATCAGATGTGGATCTAAATCCGCACTAAAACCTTTTTCACATCGAAAATTGAACCTGATATTTTTTTCAGCAGCCGTTGCCTGAACTACCTGCATAGCGGTTTTAATAACATCTGTCACCGGCATGGACATTACGGTGATCGCTTGTTTTTCCCCCTCCTGTTCAATCCACGACAGATTCAGCAGATCCTCAATAATAGCCGCGAGCCGGTGAACATGCTTATCAATAATAGTGAGAAAGCGAGCCGCATTTTCCGGAATGGTGTCCTTATCACTTAACAGGGTTTCCACAAAGCCCTGAATGGCCGTAAGGGGGGTTTTAATTTCATGGGAAACATTGGCAACAAAATCTTTTCGCATATTCTCCAAACGCCTTAACCGGGTGACATCATTTAAGACAATTAAAATTCCGATAGGATCTTCCTTGACATCTAAAAGGGTAGCACTATGGACGTTTAAAATCCGATCCTCCTTTTGATAAAATATGATATCAACATTTAGCATATCACCTTTGGAAAGTGCTTTTTTGACAAATTTCTGGAGTTCGGGATTGCGAATCACCTCTTGAATACTCCTGCTTTCCATCTCCCAGGGATCTTTATTAAACATCGCTGCCGCCGAATGATTAATACTGATAATTTTTTCATCGCGATCCAGAGCAATTATCCCCTCTTTCATACTGCCCAAAACTGCTTCCAGTTCATTTCTATGCCGGATAATTGTCTTGATACGATCATCGAGGTTGGATGCCATATCGTTTAAGGTAATTGCAAGGCTGGCCAACTCTTCGGTTTTGGGAATGTCTAACCGGTGAGATAACCAACCCCTGGCAAACCGTTCTGCTCCCTCTTTCATTTTCTCCAGAGGCCGGCTGATTTTATGACTTACCAGAAGACTTACAACGGCAGCAAAAATGGCAATAAACAGTCCGCCGATAAATATTTGATATCGGATCGATTCTAAGCTATGGTCAATAAAAGCCAAGGGAAGTGCTGTTCGAACAATAAATGATGTTGAGACTCCATTACGAACAGGAAAGGCCATATACATCATACGTTGTTCTAATGTTGCGCTGTAGCGAACGGACTTACCGATATTGCCCATCCGTGCTCCATGAATTTCCGGACGCCGAAGATGGTTGTCCATACCTGCAGGCTCTTCCTCGGAATCTCCTACAACAACACCATTGGCAAGGATAACTGTAATACGGGTATCAATACGTTTACCGATTTTTTTACACAAAAGATCGACATGTTCCGATCTTTTATCAGGCAGGGCATCGAACATCTCCTTAAAAACAATTGCCTGCGCTTTTAAATCGACCGCTGTTTGTTGCATAAAAAAATTTTTTAAAGCAGCCGTTGCATACCAGCTCACCGCCAATAATGAAAACAAAATTATGATCATATAGGAGGGATAGAGCTGCCAAAGCAGCTTTCTTCTTTTTTTCGGTTTATGTTTCATGTCTTTGATTAATTTTAAACTGTTTTTCTTAGTTAGTGCCTAAACGAAAACTAGGATTTTTCGTTAAGATCAAGGAAGACGAAAATTTTAACCACAGACATACATTGAGTATTTCGAGAATTAAAATTTGAGTCTGACGCAGATATTGGCGAAAAAGACAGTTTTCGTTCGGCCACTAGTTATTTTGCATCTTTGAACCGATACCCGACGCCTCTAACAGTTTCTATGAATTTACCGGCTTCACCCAGTTTTTTTCTAAGACCCGCAATCTGGACATCCACACTTCGTTCTGTAACCGCATAATTATCTCCCCGAACAGCATCCACAATTTGTGATCGGGTAAATACCCATCCGGGACGACGCGCCAGAAACTGTAACACTTGAAATTCACTAAATGTTAATTCAATGGGAGCCCCATTGACAAAAACCTCCCGGCGCTGAGGATGAATAACAAATCCATGGATACGAACAGAAGCCTGTTCATCATGACTTTTCCTGGAGTTCCTTCTAAGCACGGCCCTTACACGGGCTGTCAGTATTCGCGGGCTAAAGGGTTTGGTGACATAGTCATCGGCACCCAATTCCAGACCGGTAACAATGTCAGCTTCTTCACCCTTGGCAGAAAGCATAATAATCGGAATGGATTGGGTTTTTTCATGAGATTTTAACAAACGGGTAACTTCGAGACCATCGATATCCGGTAGCATTAAATCCAATATGATCAGAGACAGATGTTGCTCCCGAGCAATATTTACTGCTTTTTCTCCGGTTTCAGCACATATTGTCCGATAACCTTCACGTGTCAAATTATATTTAACCAATTCAAGGATATCTTCCTCATCATCTACAATCAGAATTTGCTCTTTACCCATCTGATGATCTTTCTGAAATAATAATTAAACGGTTATAATTTTACAAAGTTACGGGGTCTTTTGGGGGGCGTCAAGTCATATACGTGCCGCGTCCCTTCACCAACAACAAAAAAACGTTTTATTTATATGCAATATCTCCCTGCATAATACCATTGATTGTTAAGTCTTGAAAAAAAAAATTTTTTTCTTTAAATTATTATTTATGGGATACATATTTGATTTTAATGATGCCAACAGATGCAATCAGTGGTTCAAAAAACCACACCATTCCGATATTGTAGAAATGGAACATCGGCTGTTGCTGAACATGCTGTCACCATTGCGGGGAAAAGCTGTGCTCGATATCGGTTGCGGAACAGGTAAAACACTTGAATACCTGCTATACCACGGACTGGAAATTACCGGAATCGAGCCTTCTCCTTATATGTTGGATATTGCCGCAAAAAATCTTGGCCATCGCGCCGACCTCCACAGGGGAAAAGCAGAAAGTTTACCCTTTGATGACAACACTTTTAATTATTCGTCCATGATCATTGTTCTGGAATTTGTTGATGATCCATGGAAAGCCTTGGAAGAAGCCTTCCGGGTAACACGGGACAGAACTTTTATAGGAATTTTAAACCCATATACAATCAATGGAATGAAATTATATATAAAAAAAATGTTTACGGAAACCCTATATAAACATGCCCGCTTTTTCAGTATATGGGAAATAAAAAAAATGATTCGGGAACTCCTTGGAGAAGTGCCGGTTTCCTGGCGAAGCATTCATGCGTTTCCGCCGGCAACCGGTGAAATCGGGAAAAAAATCGCTTATCTGAACCTAGCGCAACGATCGCCGTTTGGTGCTTTTGTCGGAATAGCTGTAACGTTGCGGCCAAGATTTCGTACACGACCATTGGAATTGAAAAGCTGCTCCAAGGGGACAACAGAGGTTGTTCCGGGCTGATACTTTCAAGAAACTGTTATGATGAATAAACAATTTAATTTTTCCTTTTTTGGAGGTATCGTTACTTTCGGCCGGATGATTCGGTTCAGTCATACAATTTTTGCACTTCCTTTTGCTCTTTCCGCTGTTTTTCTGGCCCAGCGCTATGCACCCTTGACAAGAACAAAATTTTTCTGGATTCTGATGGCCATGGTAGGTGCCAGAAGTTCAGCAATGGGCTTTAACCGAATTGCCGATCTTAGTTTTGATTCTAAAAATCCCCGAACCATAGCCCGAGAACTACCCTCCGGGAAATTGAGTCTGTTTGCTAGCATCATTTTTATAATTTGTTTTTCCGGGCTTTTTATTTTCTCAGCCGCCCAACTCGGAAAACTTTGCTTCTATCTGTCCGTTCCGGTTCTTCTGGTTCTTTTTTCCTATTCTCTTACCAAGCGATTCACCTGGCTTTGTCATATTTATCTGGGATTTGCCATTTCACTTGCTCCCATAGGTGCATGGGTTGCCACGACCGGTTCATTTTCATGGCCCATCAGCCTTCTGGCCTTTGCTCTGCTGACTTATATTGCCGGATTTGATATCCTTTATGCATGTCAGGATTACTATTTTGACATTGCCGAAGGCCTCCATTCCATACCCGCCAAATTCGGCGTCAGAAAATCTCTGATCATTTCTTCTGCACTTCACCTCATGTCATTTTCTTTTTTTATGGCGCTTTATTTTGTCTTTAAAATGGGAAAAATTTATCTTATTGCTGTTTTTTTAATTGGTTTTTTCTTCTATATTGAACAACGGCTGGTGAAACCGCATGACCTTAGCCATATTAACATTGCTTTTTTTCATATGAACAGTTTGATTTCCGTAACACTTCTATTTGGCGTACTGGCCGATGAAATTTTGTAACGTTTAAAAAACCTGCTCATATTCGGTCTATGTATATTGATGAGGAAATACAATTCATGAAAAAAAATTCTTCTGTTGTTCATTCAACTCTATCACCGAAAAAAAAACTGGTACTTGCCATTTGTGGCGCCTCCGGCGTCATCTACGGCATCCGGATTGCAGCAGCCATGATAAAAACACCAGTAGAAATTTCCGTTATCATATCGACAGCAGGCAAAAAAGTATTGGCTCATGAGACCTGCTACAACGGCGGCACTTTTGTAGATTTTTTAAAAACGGAAACTGTTGAATTACACCCGGAAGCAACTATTTTAGAATATGATCGGAATGATCTTTTCGCACCACCTGCAAGCGGCTCTTTTAAGCATCATGGTATGGTGATTGCGCCTTGCACCATGAACACGCTGGGGGCACTGGCCTCCGGACTCGCTGATGACCTTATCAAAAGAGCTGGCGATGTCACATTGAAGGAAAAACGTCCATTGATCCTGGTGATCCGTGAAACGCCCTTGAGTCTGATTCACATAAAAAACATGCATCGCCTTGCACTTGCCGGTGCGACTATCTTTCCTGCCTGCCCGGGTTTTTATCATCGGCCGGATTCCATTTTAAAACTGGTCGATTCTGTAGCTGGCAGAATTTTAGATCATTTGAATATTTCCCATGATCTGATAAAACCGTGGGGCCAGTTGGGAGGCAATCGTTAAGATGTATTCAAACCTATCTGATTTTTTGAATGTACTCAATAAAACCGGGGAAGTAAAATTCATCCGAAAAAAAATCTCTCCGTGTATCGGGATCAGTAAAATAACCGATGCAGAATCCAAAAGCCCCGATGGGGGGAAGGCGCTTTTCTTTGAAAATGTCGAGGATTCCGATTTTCCGGTAGTAACCAATATGTTCGGAAGTTCCCGCCGAATCTGTCTGGCGCTTGGGGTTGAGAATTTGGACCAGCTTGCCGACAGGCTTCGAAAATTTACTGAGTTTAGCCCGCCGGGAAACTTAAAACAAGCTTTTAATGCATTATCCTTGGCTCTGAATATCTCGCGGTTTTTTCCCAGACGTTTTCGTGGTAAAATCCCGCCCTGCCAGGAAGTGATCTATCAGGGAGACGATATCGATCTTAGCCGGCTTCCTGTTCTCACCTGCTGGCCCAAAGATGCTGGCCCTTTTATTACACTTCCCATGGTGATTACCAGAAGCCTGAAAACCGGCAGACAAAACATGGGGATGTACCGCATGCAGATTTTCGATCGCAATACCACCGGTATGCACTGGCATATCCATAAAGATGGTTCTCATTACTACCGTGAATATTGTAATGCTCAACAGCGAATGCCGGTCTCGGTAGCTATCGGTGCAGACCCGGCTACTATATATGCAGCTACCGCCCCTATGCCCCGTGGAATAGATGAAATACTGCTTTCAGGTTTTATCCGCAACAAGCCGGTTGTCATGACAAGATGTATTACCAATGATTTAACAGTTCCGGCAAAAGCCGAATTCATTCTTGAAGGCTATGTCGAACCGGGAGAACTACGGACCGAAGGACCATTCGGAGACCATACCGGCTATTACTCTCTTGCCGACAAATATCCGGTATTTCACCTTACCGCCATTAGTCATCGAAAACACCCAATCTACAACGCCACCCTTGTCGGACGTCCCCCCATGGAAGATTGTTACCTGGCAAAAGCCACCGAGCGTCTTTTTTTACCCATGCTTCAAACGGTTATGCCTGAAATCCGGGATTACTGGTTTCCCTGGGAAGGTGTTTTTCATAATGTGGTCGTGGTTTCTCTGGACAAGGAATACGCCGGACACGCCCACAAACTGATCAGTGGACTTTGGGGTCAGGGACAGATGAGCTTCTGCAAAGCTATTGTCGTTATTGATCATGATATGGCACCTTCGGACAAAAAAACACTGATTCAATCTCTCATTACCCAATTAGATACAGCTTCTGATATTAGTATTTCCAGGGGAATCCTGGATGTTCTGGATCATTCATCGCCATATCCGAATTTCGGCAATAAAATCGGAATCGATCTGACAAAAAGATGTAACGGCGAACCGCCTCGCTCCTTATTGACAAAAATCATACTACCGTTTCCTGATGAAAACAGGTTAACATCTGTTATGGGAAAAATGCCGGGCGTCACAAGATACAAAATATTATTCCATAAATTTTATAAAAATACCCGGCCTGAAAATCGTTTTCTGGCTTTAAATGCCGAAAAGACATTTCAGCGAAGCGGACACGATATCGCCCAACATGTCCTAAAATCTAAACGATTGGAATTATTTAATATTATTATTTTATACGATAAAGATATCGATCTTGAGGACCATTCTTTGCTTCTCTGGAAGCTTTTCAACAATGTCGATCCGGGCCGGGATATTATCAAAGAGGGTAATCGAGTTGTTATCGATGCCTGCAAAAAAGGACCGATGGATCATCATGAACGAGAATGGCCTGAAGACCTAACGTTTGATGTGTAAGCGCCAATGAAAAAAAAGACAGCCTCTTATCTGCCTTCAATCGGACATCTTAAAGAAATTTCACATTGGATTTCCTCTGTTTATAATCTAGATCAGCTCCTGGAATTATTGACTGTATCCGCCACCCAAATGATGAAAGCCAAGGCCAGCTCCCTTCTTCTGCTGGACGAAAGACGCAATAAGCTTTTTTTTAAAGTTGCAACGGGTGAAAAAAAAGATGATATCAAAAAATTCGAAATCGAACTTGGTAAAGGTATTGTCGGCCATGTCGCTCAAACCGGGGAGCCGCTGCTCATAGAAGATGTCAACAAGGACCCTAGATGGTATCGGGAAATAAGCGAATCTGTAGGATTTGACACCCACTCCATTGTATGTGTTCCCATGGTATTGGAAGGAAAAACAATTGGTGTCATCGAGGTCATTGACAGGCAAAATCACCAGGCATTTGATACGAATGATATAGGTCTTTTATCAGTGTTTGCGGATTTGTCAGCCCTCGCCATTTCGAAAGCCCAACAATTCGAAAAAGTGGAAAGGGAAAACCGAACCCTTAAAGAAGCTCTTGAATGTAAATATCAGATCATTGGCGAAAGTCCTGCTATCCGGAGAGCCATTTCAGATGCGTTCAAGGTTGCCAATGCCAATTCATCAACACTGATAACCGGCGAGAGTGGAACCGGAAAAGAGTTATTGGCTCGTCTGATTCACAGGGGTGGGGCCCGAAAAAATAATACATTGGTTGTCATCAATTGTGCTGCGTTGCCGGAAACTTTACTGGAAGATGAACTGTTCGGTCATGAAAAAGGTGCTTTCACAGGTGCTGTCGATAAAAAGGTGGGCAAATTTGAGTTGGCAGACGGTGGAACCCTTTTTCTGGATGAAATCTGTGAAATGAATCCGAATATGCAAGCCAAGTTGCTTCGGGTGATTCAGGAGGGACAATTTTATCGGATCGGCGGTTTAGTTCCCATTTCAGTGGATGTCAGAATCATTTCAGCTACCAATAAAAATGTGGAACAGGAAGTAAAGGAGGGACGATTTCGGGAAGATTTATATTATCGGTTAAATGTTGTTCATATTAAAATACCCTCTTTGCGTGAAAGAAAAGAAGATATCACTATTTTGGCGCAACATTTTTTGAACCTGTTCAAACAGGAAAGGGGAATACCAAATCTGGATATCTCAGCATCTGCCATGACACTTTTAACTAGCTACCAATGGCCGGGAAATGTCAGGGAACTTAAAAATGCCATTGAAAGAGCGGTGGTCATGGGAAATGGGATCCAGATTATGCCCGCAGATCTCCCCATATCGAACCTATCGGACATAAAAACTGATTTCGTTCAGGCAAGCACACTTGAAGAAGCTGTTCATCAGTTCAAAAAAAGCTTTATAGAAAAAACATTGATATCGTTAGGCGGCAAAAGGACCAACGCCGCACGTAAACTGGGGATACAAAGAACTTACCTTTCCCGGTTAATCAAGCGATATAATATCAAGATTGGAACGTGAAAATAAAATGAGAGAACACGCCCTTTTCTTTCATCAGTTAATTATCCAAATAATTTCATTCTTTTTTGCTGAAACCATAAGTGATGAGTCGTTTTTGTTCAACCATCGAATGGCGGAACTGAAAAGCAAAAAGGACAACCCCGAGTACCATCATACCGCTGCCAAGAAAAAACGCCTGCCTTAAATCAAAAAAATCCATGATAAGACCCGCAGACAATGCACCGATCAACATTCCCAGGCTGTGGCCCAATGTCATTAATCCCATGACTGAACCCATTGCATCATTTTTACTCCCTTCCGTAACAGCAATGGCCATAATCGCAGGCATGGATATCCCCCCTCCAAGGCCAAACAGCACATCGGCAATAAACATATCCCAAAAGCCCTCGGCCCAGCCCAATCTCAAAATTCCATAACCGGTAACCAGACCTCCCGATATGACCATGATCCGGCGATTAAAACGATCAGCGATATAGCCCATGGGCGTTTGCATTAAACCACTGATGAAAACACTAAGCATGATCAGAATACCAATGGTAGAACTGGAAAATGAAAATCGTGTGCCGGCAAATACCGGAAGAAAGCTCCATATAATCCCAATACACCCGGTATAAGCAAACCGAAATATTAAAAGCCCTAGTATTTTCGTATCTTTTAAAAGAAGCCCCCAGTCTGCAGGCGGTTTTGCCTGAATAACGCCCCGCTCCAAGCGTGCTGGCGGAAGCAGCAAAAAGGACAACACAAATGCTGCAAAAGCAAAAATTCCCATGCACCCAAAGGCGGCATCAAGATTAAAGGTATCACTGATTACCCCGCCCGCCAAAGGCCCGATACTTAATCCGAAAAAAACGGAAATATTAAATAATCCCATAGAAAAGCCTTCTTTACCAGCGGATGTGATATCCCCCACATACGCCTGAGTTACGGGCATAATCATAGCAGAGGCGATACCCTGTACAAACCGGATCACAATCAAGGTTTCTACATTTTTTGAAAAAATAAATGCCAGGGAAATGATCGTATATCCTAGCAGACCGATGACAATAAACGGTTTGCGTCCTTTTTTGTCAGATTGTCGTCCAAAATAAGGCAGGAAAAAAGACCTTGAAAGAGAAAAAGAGCTAAAAATCAGGGCAATATAAAATCCAGAAGCGCCAAGATCGTGAGCATAGACCGGGAGTAAAGGGACCACAATCCCTACTCCGGTGATCGTAGCCGTCAGAGAAAAAAAAAGTGTACAAAAAATTTTTTTATCCGTTTTTTCCATTGAACAAAATACCGAACTTAAAGATCTTCCAGATATCCAACAAAACCTTTGATACTATTGCTCAAAAATTGCCGCTCCCGTTTTTGTACCGATGGCATCATATGAAAAAACTCCTTAAGCAACACATCTTCGTTCAAAAGCCGATCCCTACAATCGGCTATAAAGTCCTTTTCGCGAAAGCGACCGATTTCTTCTTTAATGATTTTCAACCACAAATAAAGCTGTTGTTTATGCTTTTTAAGCATATCTTTCGCACCGGATTTAATGCCGCAATGGCCATAGCAAATGGTATCCGGACTCTTTTCAATCAGCTTATCAAGGCTCTGAACAAAGGTTTCAAAAAAAAACCGCGGCGGAGTAGCCGGGCGAAGGTATTCACCATGTCTATCCGTTTTCAAAAACACGCCACCGGCCTCACCGGCAAACAAGAAGGGCTCACACATATAGCTGATATGATGAGCAGCGTGACCCGGTGTGAATACAGGGTGAATCTGGTGGGAGGAAAAAACTTCGGCGTCCAGCAGGCGTTCAAAAGGAACAGGCATGAAAGGACCATAAGCCTTTGCAGTATCTCCCAATGTTTTAACGGTGCCTTTCCAAAGACGAGCCGGATCTACAAGATGAGGTATCCCTACCTTATGACATACAATTGGTGTATCAGAAAAATATTCGGAGACTTCTCCAACACCTCCAGCGTGATCAATATGGATATGTGTCAATAGTATATAATCAAGACTGGTGATTCCTAAATTATGAAGGGCTTGAATTAACCCGGCAGATGTTACCGATGGACCGACATCCACAATAAAATTGATATCTTTTGTGTAAAGCCAGGTTGTGATAAATTCTTCAAAACCCCTGATTGGCGGATAAAGTGTTATAAGGTAAAGATTTTCGGCCACTTTATCAATTTTTGGGTCTCTAAGGGTAGCATTTACGCTTATATTTTTTTCTTTTCGCTGCATTATGATTTTTCTATCGTGACCCCGAAAATTTTCGGGTGAACATCTATAAGTGTCGTTTTAACCGGAAGCGTTATCACCACACATCTTACGTAAACGCCCGGTTTTAAGTCTTTCAGATCTACGTAAACTTCCATGTTTTTGCCCACTTCCAGTTTTTCAATGATACTCACCGGCCCTTTTACCGTTATCGTAATTACAGATGGTGTAATGATATATTGGTAATGAGTATGTCTTCCTTCTATAGGAACGTTTTCGAATTTTCTGGTTTTTACCTTCTCTTCGATAAATATGTCAGCGGTTACAAGTTTTGTCGGGGAATCAATTTCAACACCTTCTTCAAGCGCTAACGTGATTTCCTTTTGAAAGGATTTTTTTACACCTGTAATTTCAACAGGCTTTGTGAAAATCTTTTGAATACTTTCCAAAATTTTCTCCGGCCCTTTCACCTTAATGGATAGAGGAGTTGCAACTGCTCCGGAAACCACATATCCGGCGGCGGGACTTCCTTCAACAACAACGCTGATCGGTACCGTTTTATGAATCTCTTTCTCCAGGCCGACAATCACATGATCCGGTTTAATATCCACGACTTTGATTCCAGAGGGAAATGAAAATCCTTTCCGATTGATTTTTACATATTGGTGTCCGGCACTATTTCCAGACAGATCCAGTTTATATGGCAGATGTTTATGCGAAATACTGTGGAGGATTTTTTCAGGGCCGCGAATACATACTTCAATGCCCGGGCAATTCCGGGTAATGGTCAAACCTTCGGGAATATTAATAGGGACTACTGTTGCATACACCATCGTCTCTTTTACCATAATTTTTGGCCACAGCAGAAACAAAGCTGCTGCGACCAATAAAATTATGATAACTAACCATTTGACCGATTTATTGATCTTCGGTAGATGTTTAGAATTGATCATAAAATGGACTGCAATGATTATGGGATCTATTCATAAAGACCAGATAGACTCTCGACAACAATTGTTCTGTTTAAGCACAGTTTTTTATGGCATCTGCCATTTTTGCCGAAATCACGGTGCCGGCGACATCATGAACTCTTACGATATGAGCACCATTTAGAATGCTTGCTGTGACAGCAGCCTGAGTTCCAGCTTCAACATCCGGATGATCAGTGTTAAACTCTTTTCCGAAATATCCTTTTAAGACATTTCTAATAAACGCTTTCCGGGAAAGGCCGATGATAATCGGCGATTTAAGTGATGCAAATTGCTTTAGACTAAAAATAATGTTCAGATTATGATTCGTCGTTTTGCCAAACCCGATTCCCGGATCAACAATGATCTTTGACCTGGAGATTCCTTTTTTCACCGCATAATCAATACGATCGGAAAGAAACGCTTTAACCTCTCCGATAAGATCGTCATAGCATGGGTTTTTCTGCATGGTTTTCGGTGTCCCTTTCATGTGCATTAAAATGACAGGAACATCATATTTAGCAGCAACCTCCGCAAGCTCCGGATCCATTCGAAGCGCTCCTACATCGTTGATGATACTTGCACCAGCCTCCAAAGCCCGTCGTGCGACACCGGATTTTGTGGTATCTATAGAAATGGGAACATTATATTTTGCAGCCAGTTTTTCAATTACGGGTAATACCCGCCCAATTTCCTCTTCCTCGGATATGGCATCGGAAAACGGTCGTGTCGATTCTCCCCCAATATCAATAATATCGGCCCCGTCTGCAATCATTTTCTCCCCTTGGGCAATTGCCCTTTCGAACCCAAAAAATTTACCGCCGTCTGAGAAGGAGTCCGGTGTAACGTTTAATATTCCCATTATCAGTGTTCGCCTGCCAAATTCCAGACAATGGTTTCTCCACTTCAGGCTATGTATACGCATATTGTATTGAGACATATAAAAATGTTGTAGGAATATTATGACATTTCTGTTTTTTCGGTTTCTTCCGTCGCTTTTTTCTCGTTACTGCTACCGGAAAGTTCAATACCGGGTCTCATGGAGCGAATAAGCTCATCAAGTTCTTTGCCCAAAACAGTTTCCTTTTCCAAAAGCATTTCCGACAGGCTATGAAGGATATCTTCGTTTTCCTTCAAAACCTTCTTGGCCAGATTATATCCTCCCTGAACCAGACGGCTGATTTCTTCATCGATTCTTCTGGCAGTATCTTCGGAGTAGTCGCGGTGCTGGGCTATTTCACGCCCCAGAAATATTTGTTCTTCTTCTTTGGAAAAAGATAACGGTCCCAGATTACTCATGCCCCAGACCCGAACCATGTTTTGAGCCAAATCAGTCGCCTTTTTGATGTCATTGGCGGCTCCCGTACTAATCCGTCCACTAAAAACAATTTCCTCTGCGACCCGACCGCCAAAAGCGACAGCCAGTTCAGCTTCCAGCTGATCTTTGTATTTAAAATCTCTTTCCTCGGGCAGAAACCAGGTCACTCCCGCTGCTCTTCCTCTCGGAATAATTGTGATTTTGTTGACGGAATCGGTCCCCGGTAAGAACCTGGCTACCAGCGCATGTCCTGCCTCATGGTACGCGGTAGTCTTCTTATCCTCTTCTCTGATGACTTTGGATTTTCTTTCAAGTCCCATATAGACCTTGTCCTTAGAGTCTTCAAAGTCCATCATGTCGATCTTTTCCTTGTTGCGCTTTGCTCCTAGAAGAGCAGCCTCATTAACCAGATTCTCTAAATCAGCACCTGAAAAGCCAGGAGTTCCTTTTGCCAAAACAACCGGGTCAACATCGGGGGCAAGTGGTACCCGTTTCATGTGAACTCGTAAGATTTTTTCTCGCCCCGCAATATCCGGCAAGGATACAATTACCTGCCGATCGAATCGTCCGGGACGCAACAAAGCAGGGTCCAATACATCGGGACGGTTCGTAGCCGATATCAGAATGACACCTTCATTGGATTCAAAACCGTCCATTTCCACCAAAAGCTGGTTTAATGTCTGTTCCCGCTCATCGTGTCCACCGCCCAAACCGGCGCCCCGATGACGTCCTACTGCATCAATTTCATCAATAAAGATAATACAGGGCGCATTTTTTTTGCCCTGAACAAACAAATCACGAACGCGCGAAGCTCCCACACCTACAAACATTTCAACAAAATCAGAGCCGCTGATGGAAAAAAAAGGAACCCCCGCTTCCCCGGCAATGGCACGAGCCAAAAGGGTTTTTCCTGTTCCAGGAGGCCCCATGAGCAAAACACCTTTTGGTATTCTTCCGCCAAGCCGTGTGAATTTCTTGGGATCTTTCAAAAATTCAACAATTTCACAAAGTTCATCTTTCGCCTCATCGATTCCCGCAACATCCTCAAAGGTCACTTTCGCCTGCTGGTCAGAAAGTAACCTTGCCTTGCTTTTCCCAAAAGAAAGTGCCTTTCCACCTCCGGATTGCATCTGGCGCATAAAAAAAATCCAAACGCCGATAAGAAGTATCATCGGAAACCAGGAAATAAGAATATTGTACCAAGGGGAATCGGCCTCCGGTTTCGCTTTAATGGAAATACCCTGACGGCGCAGGGTTTGAATCAATTCAGGGTCATCAGGAGCGTAGACCTTGAAACGCTTCTGTTCGCGATTTGTAACAATAAGTTCCCGTCCCTGAATGACAACCTCGTTTACCTGACCGTCTTCCACCAACCTTAAAAACTCAGTATACCCGATGTCTGTTTCAGCCAGGTTCTGCTGATTAAAAAGATTGTACAGCATGATCATCAACAGCATGATGACAAGCCACAATGCAAGATTTTTATAAAACGGATTCAAATGTAAATACCTCCTGAAATACAGTCAAATTCAGACATTTTCCATGTACCCGGCCTGCTTCTGAAAACCGGCAATCTTTTTTGAATGTTTATCAAAAAAGCCCGCTGAAAAAGAGAAGTCAGCCGAAATGGTATTGCCTGGAAATAATTAATAGACACGTATATTAACAATTTTCAAACTTTAGGCAAGAAAAACTTGCACTTCCCAGCAATTCTAATTTTGACATCTGATTTTGTAAAAATCAGATGTGTTCGTTTATTCGAACTTTGAGAATTTTTTTTGTTGAAGCGGATATCCTGACTGAATCATCAATCCTGAAACCAACAACCCATATTATTTTTCCACAACTTTCCAATATCGGACATTGAGCCCTTTGATCATAAGGAACCTTATTATTGATAAAAAAATCTTTGACCTTTTGACTCCCGGATAACCCCAATGGACGAAAGCGATCCCCGCAATGAAAATTTCGAACTGTCAAGGGAAACCTTAACAATTCCAAGTCAAAATAGCCCACATCTTGTGATTGTTTTTCCCGAAATGAAACATCAAATGCAGGAGCCTTCTCTACCGAAATAAAAGAAAATGTCAACCGTTTTCCAATTTCTTTAACCAAAACGGTGCACGGAGGCCTTACCTCATAAACATAACATAACCTCTCGCCGGTTTTTTCCCCAATACGTGAGCGCACTTTTTTTTGCTTACCGATAATAAGACGGTCTCCATGCCGCTGTATGAAAACCCGGTCCGGCAAATCCATTTTTTTTCTGTCTTTTCCATCTTTCAGCATGTCAACGGCTGCCGCCAGGTGAAAAAGACGGATTTTTCTCAGATCCCCTTTTACATACTGTATTCCTTTCCGGATAATTCGCCTTACCGGGGCAATATGACATTTTTTTAATTTTTCAACTGAAAAAATTATTGTCTGGTCATCTTCATCAATTTTGATTTTTTTAAAATAAGACTGGATGATTGACTCAATCCAGTCCTCCTCATATCGCAAAACATTGGCAAGACGGTTCAAGGACTCCCCGACTGACGGATTATATTCCTTTTTTAAAACCGGAAGCAGCCGGTGCCTGATACGATTTCGCAAAAATTCAATGTCGGTATTAGAAGAATCATTTATATAGTCATAGCCTGCAGCGTTTACATAGCTTAAAATTTGCTCCCGGGATACATCAATCAGCGGCCGGATAATGGCATCTCTGACAGGTGGAATCCCGGAAAGCCCCAGGGGTCCGCTGCCTCTGAATAAATTCATTAAAACCAATTCAGATGTATCATCTTTATGATGACCCAAAGCAATTTTTTCGAATCCTTGTTGTTGGCTGATCCTGTCATAAAAGGCGTAACGAAGATGTCTGGCCGCTTCCTCTTTTGTTAGTTTATTTTCCTTTGCATATGTGGTTGTATCACATTTATCTATAAAATAGGGCAAACCTAAGGATTTGGCAAGGGATTGAACGAAACGGGCATCCCGTTCCGATTCTTGCTGCCTCAACCCATGGTTCAAATGAGCCACCGCTATGCAAATATGAAATTCAAAAGCCAGATACCGTAAAACATGTAAAAGCGCTACTGAATCGATTCCGCCAGAAACCCCAACAAGCACTGTATCATCACCATTTTGGATCATTTGGTGGTGTTTTATACTGTTTCTAACCGTTTTTATAAATGTTGCTACCGGTTGTTGACAAAACATTTTTTATCAGTTTTTTTTCTTTTCTCTTGAAATTTTTTTTGAAATATTTATTTTAATAAATGGTTGTGCTAGGCGGGGAGCTAGCGGTGCCCTTTACCCGAAATCCGCTTTATGCGGGGCTGAATCCCCCTTGAAGGATTTAAACCGAAA
>JAGYNR010000110.1 GCA_018399715.1 Desulfobacterales bacterium
GCGCTGGCGATTGCCATTAAAAATGATAAAACACGGAAACGGTATACGCTTTTGAAAAAAAGACTTAAGGGGATCAACAACGTAAATATCCACCAATGTACGGGCGAATAATCATTTGTACGGGCGAATAATCATTTGTACGGGCGAATAATCATTTGTACGGGCGAATAATCATTCGCCCCAACATATAGAAAGGACCATCATGGACTTTTTTTTCAACCCCAAGGGAATTGCGTTGATCGGTGCCACCCCCAATCCTCAGAAGGGAGGACATGCGATCCTGAGAAATCTTAGAATCGGTTATAAAGATAAAATTTTTCCGGTCAATCCCAGCTATGCAGAAATTGAGGGAATGCAGTGTTATCCGTCGGTTATGGAGATACCGGACCCGGTAGACTTAGCAATTATTTTTGTTCCGGCGCCCCTGGTTTCTCAGATTGTTCAGGACTGTGCCGGGAAAAAAATCCCAGGGGTCATGATTGAATCCGGCGGATTTGCAGAAACTGGAGATGCCGGCAGCGGTTTTCAGAAGGAGTTAACAGCAATTGCCAAAGAAACCGGTATCCGGATTTGGGGACCCAATTGCATGGGACTTGTGGATACGGTGGCCGGTCATGTTTTCTCATTCGTTTCACCATCGATTTGGGACAATGGGCTTAAAAAAGGCTCGGTATCCATGATCGTCCAAAGCGGCATGTTATCAGGCGTTTTTATTGCGGACCTGATGACCCACGGAATAATGGGAGTGAGTAAGGTTTGCTCTATCGGAAACAAGGTGGATGTCGATGAATGTGAAATACTCGAATATTTATTAAACGATCCGAAAACCAATACCATTGCCCTATATCTGGAGTCGGTTTCCGATGGCCGGCGGTTTTACCGGATATGTAAACATGCTGAAAAACCCATTGTGGTCTTAAAGGGAGGAAAGAGTGCATATGGTGCATCGGCTGCACTTAGCCATACGGCCGGACTTTGCGGCAACAATGCGGTCATCAGCGGTGCTTTGGCTCAGGCAGGGGTTATTGAAGCAAAGGATTTTATGCAGTGGGCGGATATCGCACGTTCTCTTTCCCATTACCCCAACGCCTCTTCCAAAAATCGTGCACGGGTAGCCGTAGTTTCCTATAGTGGTGCGGCCGGAATCGTCTCGGCGGATTTTCTGTCTTCATTCGGACTGGAAATAGCTGAGCTTTCCTCAGGAACATTATATGCATTAAAAACTGTATCTCCATCCTGGATGCCGGTTTCCAATCCGGTGGATCTGTGGCCGGCCGTTGAACGTAACGGTGCCCGAAAAGCTTATGGTACTGCAATCAGGGCTTTATGCGCCGATTCGGGGGTGGATGGTATCCTGGTGCATGCGTTTGCCGGCAATTTTGCTTTAAATTTTGACTTGTCGGAATTAGCGCATACTGCCGAAGCTGCCGATAAGCCCATGATATGCTGGCTGTTGGGTGAACGTCAAGAGGCCGGAATATTTCAGGAAAAATGTCATAGCCAGGGTATTCTGGTTTTTAGAGAATTGTTTCGGGCGGTGGAATGTATGGCTGCCGTATTGCAAAAGCAACAGCCTCTGAAATTAACGGAAGAAACGCCTTTACCCATAGAGTCTTCACCGGAAAGGCTCGATCAGATGCTTCAGAAACAGCAAGGTGTCCTGGATGAATATTTGTCAAAGCAGGTGCTGTCAACCTATGGCATACCCGGAGTTCCGGAGAAACTGGTTTTCAATGAAACCGATGTGCTTCCGGCAGTTTCGGAAATCGGATATCCCGTTGTGATGAAAGGCATTGCGAAAGATATAGTGCATAAGAGCGACAAAGGGCTTATCCGTATGGGACTTCATAGTGAAAAAGATATTTTTGCTGCTGTCTCCGCTCTTTCTGAAATCATGAACAATGAAAATCAACCGGCAGCATATTTAATACAACGACAACTAGAAACATCTGTAGAACTCATTGCGGGCATGGTTCGTGATCCTCAGTTCGGACCTTGTGTCATGTGTGGTTTCGGTGGCATATTTGCTGAAATTCTGAAAGACAGCGTGTTTGCGCCGGCACCCTTGAGCCGGGCGGATGCTCTGAAATTGATCGGCCGCTTAAAATCCGCTGAGCTGCTGGAGGGATATCGCGGGTTGCCGCCGGTAGACCGAACCGATCTGGCTGAAATTTTGATGCGACTCGGTCAATTGGGCACTGATTATCCCCGTATCAGTGAAATCGATATCAATCCGCTGATGGTTTACGACCAAAAACTGGTCGCCGTTGATGCAACCATTGTTTTGACAAAAGATCAGGATCGTTCGTCTTGATTTACATCCTTTTGCATGCCGATGCATAGGATCGTGCCTGGGGAGAATCGGGAAATCTCTCAAAACACGCCTGGGCATCTTTTATCAATCCCTGGTTCATCAGGCTGACACCTAAACAGATGCCCAATTGATCGCTGTGGGGAAAGTACTTGAGTCCTGTTGTTAAAATTTTAACCGACTTTTTGTATCGGCCTTCTTTTTGATAAATAATACCCAGCCCAAGGTACGCCCGGTGATCCGGATAGTAATCAATCGCTTGATGGTAAAGATTGCAGGCGATTTCATCCGGGTTTTTTATTTCTTCTAGTTGGCAGTAATCCCCGTGACTGAAGGTCATGGCCAGTCTCGACAGAAAATCAGCATGAAAAGGATAAAATTCTGGTTTGTTTTTTAGGTGAACGGACATGGCAAATCCGCTCACAGCTTGATGAAATGCTTTTCTGAGCTTTTTCCCATAAGAAAAAATGGCTTCTTTGCTAAGTTTCGGGTCGGTCTCGAAATATAAAATATCTTCGATTCTATCAAGCCAGATATCATCGCCAAGACCTGTCTTTTTTTTGAATTGTTCATAAAGAGATGTTCCCGGGAAAATATCCAATATGTAAAAGATAACGCTCAGTGGCTTAATTTCATAAATAAGGTCAATTGTTTCCTGGATGGTTTGACACGTTTCACCCGGACAGCCATAAATAAAATATGCTCTGGGGAGAATGCCGTAGGCGGTTGTCAGGGCAAACGCCGTTTTGATGGTTTCAGTGTTTATGGGCTTATTGAGATATTTTCTGATGATTTCAGACCCGCTTTCAATACCGTAGCTGATTTGAATACAGCCGGCCCGTCTCATCCAGTAAAGGACGTCATCGCTGATATCCTTTACCCGGCAGATTGCTGCCCAGGAGATTTCAAGTCGCCTTTGAATAATTTCCTGGCATACAGTAATTACCAGATCTTTTTTCAACGCAAAGGTATCATCGGAGATAAAAAAGAAACGAATTCCTTTTTCATAAAGCCGTTGAAGCTGATCAACAAAATATCTTGCGGAATGAAAACGAAGCCGGCGGCCCCAAAATCGTGGAGAACCACAGAAAATACAGTTTCCCGGACATCCCCGGCTTATTGCTACGTGCTGAAAGGTAAAGTATTTTGCCGGGTCCGGCAAATCATCCAAATTTTTGACAAACGGTACGCATGGATTTTGAACCGCTTTCCCGTCCTTTCGGTAGGCAAGGCCGGGGATAAATTCCGGATCCGGGTCAGTTTTATTCTCCAGATATTTGACAAGCTTTAAAAACGGGAACTCTCCTTCCCCGATCACACAATAATCAACTGACGTGAAATGGGTCAGAAGATGTTCCCATAAAAAAGTAGCGCCGATACCTCCGAATACAATCGTGATATGCGGGATCATCTTCTTGGCAATACGCGCGATATCAATTGCTCCCCAGCGATTGGCATGGACAATAGAAAAACCGATAATATCAGGTTTCTTGATTTTAAAGGTCTCTGTTATTTTTTCGGGAGTCTTATGGATATCATACCAATTCAGAATTTCAACATCGTAGTTGTTTTCTTTCAACAGAGCGCCGACATAATAAAGGCCTAAAGGCACGACGGCAATTTCTTCGGAGTGAATTCTGTCTTCTAAGAAGTTGGGGTAAATTAATAGAATCTTCATCATTTTTAAACTATATCATCATCCAATCATCTTGAAATCGTTATTGTAGTCAGCAAATACAATAAAAGTATAGCTTTTTTTCGCAAAATTTGTTAAAAAAATCAGTGAAAGGAAAATAGACATGAGAATACCATCACAACATCAATGTTTCGAACTAATCAGAAAAATGGAAATGCTGTCGCACATCGTGGATCATTCGGTTCAGGTGTGCCGGGTTGCCCTGTTTTTGACCGAAAATTTGAACAGGGAAAGCGAAAAACCCTACTTAAACGAAAATCTTGTGATGGCTTCAGCGCTGCTTCATGATATTACCAAAACCCGAAGTTTCGATACAAAAGAAGACCATGCCGAAACCGGAGGGCAGTTATTGAAAGAACTTGATTATCCTGAAGTCGGGGACATTATTGCCCAGCATGTGTGTTTGTGGCAATATGATAAAAACGGCGATATCAGTGAAGCGGCCATTGTGAATTATTCCGACAAGCGGGTGCTTCATGATCGGATTGTTTCATTTCAGGAGCGCATGGATTATATTTTCAGGCAATATGGTGAGTACAGAAAAAAACTGGAGTGGTTGTTGGAAAAAACGTTGCAGGAGGAAAAAAAGATTTTTTCAAATCTGCCGTTTGGCCCTGATGATCTGGTTAACCGGATCGATAGCGTTGAATTTTCATTTGAAAAGTTCCGCTCATCAAAACACATTGCTGTAAAACGACAACATTGACAGGAGAGATTTATGAACGAAATTTCTTATCAAGGTGCTGACCGAAAAAACATTGCAGTGCGGTTTCTTTTTACCATTTTATTTGTCATTGTTTTTGAAATTTTAAAAACGATCATTCAATTAACCGTACTGTTTCAGTATATTTTTCTTTTCATTACCAAAAAGCACAGTGAACCGGTAAGAACATTTTCCAACAAAGTCAGTACCTATGCATATAAGGTCTTACGGTATCTGACGTTAAACGATAATCCCAAGCCGTTTCCGTTTACCGAGTTTCCTGTGGAAATGGAACCGCCTGAAACGGATATCCGTTTTAAATAGAGGCTTTGATTCCGGCTCCCATTTATGAAAAGTTGTATTCATAGGGGAGTTTACGATAACCGCAACGTCGGTACCATTGAATGGGCGAGAATAAAAACACCATCCCCTGAAGCCCTGGTGTTTATTCTACCGCTGATCGGTGGCAATTATACGCAGCAAATTCGATTTTTTCGCTGGCTGGTCCGTAAAAATCTGGACATCTTTTCATTTAATTATTCCGGCCATGGAAAATCATCGGATAAATTTTCGCTCAGGGCAAGTATTGATAATACGCTTTTTATTCTTGATCATGCCCGACGGATTTGTGAACGAGAAAAAATTCCGCTGATCGGAATTGCTTCCTGTTATTCGTCCATTCCGCTTTTGTTTGCCTCTCACCAGTTTTCAGAACCCTTCTCTAAACTGGTGCTGATCAATCCGCTAACGCATCTGAATCCGTATGCAATTGTAAAATCATTTACATCCTATTATTACCGGTTTGCCGGGTTACAGATAAAGGGTAAAGGACTGGGAAAGGCACTGGCTCATTATGCGGATTATCTGTTTCCGGAAATTGTAAAAGGAAATGACAGGTTCGGTATTTTGCACCGGAAAAGAACCCGACTGTGGCAGGTACTTCTCGACTTTTTACGGTTTTCACCTTTAAAAGATATCATCCTTCCCAAAACAAAGGTATTATGTCTTTATGCCAAAAACGACAAAATTTTGGATATTTTTCATTCCATCTCATACCGGGAAACGGACTTTGAAAAAAGTATCCGAAAAATCTGTCCGCTTGCCTGTTTTTCAGTCGTCCCCGGGGATCATTTTCTAAGTCCTTCACCTGTGCGAAGCCGGGCCAGAAAATTTATTTTATCTTTTCTGATCCATACCCCCCTCCCCCAGGAGTTTCTATCCGAATGACACTGTTTTTTTTAAGTCGTGCACTGAATTTGCCGGGTTTTATCGTTGACCGGCCGTTTTCAATAATAAGATTTTTGCCCGGTTTTCCGGGCTGTCCGCCGAAAAGCCCGTATGGTAACGTTTTTCTTCGTTCAGACAAGACCGTGACCTCGGCATCGGATAAAAGCGCTATTTCCCGTACCAGGCCATCGCCGCCAGAAGACCGGCCGGCGCCTCCGGAGCCCTTTCGGATAGAATATTCTGTAATTCTAAACGGATAAGTAAACTCTAAGGCTTCAATGGGGGTATTTAAGGTGTTGGTCATATGGGAATGGACTGCCGATTCGCCGGAATGATGAAAAGAACCGCCCATTCCGCCTGCCAATGTTTCATAATAGGCAAAGGATCGGCCTTTTTCTTCATCGAAACCACCAATGGTAATATTGTTCATGGTGCCTTGGCTGGCAGCAGGGATGGATTCAGGAAGTGCCGCGGACAAAGCGCCTAGCACAGTATCGACGATCCGCTGGCTGGTCTCCACATTGCCGCCCGCTACTGCCGCCGGAAATGTCGCATCCACAACCGACCCCGGAGATGTTTTTACCCGAATCGGCCTGAAACAGCCCGCATTGGTCGGAACATCTTCGGTAATCAATGCTCTGAAAACATACAAAACAGCCGAAAGGGTAATAGCATAAACCGCATTAATACTGCCTTCAACCTGCGGCGATGATTTTTGGAAATCAACGATAGCAGTATCATTTTTAATGGTGATGTTGACATGGATTCGGATCATTTCATTGCCCTGACCGTCATCGTCCAAAAAATCCCCGAACTCATAGGTTCCGTCAGGAATTTCCCGGATAGTTTTTCTCATGATCCGTTCAGAATAATCCATGAGCCGGCCGGCATAAAAGCTGATGGTTTTATACCCATACGTTCTCTCTATTTCACGGAGACGCTCAATACCGGTAAGATTAGCTATGATTTGGGCGGAAAAATCTCCTTCCCGCTCATCCGGGGTTCGTACATTGTTTAAAAAAAAGGCCATCAGTTTGGTGTCGATTTTATCTTTTTCAACAATTTTCAGCGGTGGAATAATGATGCCTTCCTGAAAAACAGATGTTGAAATCGGCATCGATCCGGAACTCATTCCGCCCACATCGGCATGATGTGCCCGGTTGGCAACATAAAAGTCCGGTTTTTCTTTTGTTTGAAAAAAAATCGGGGCCACCAGGGTAATGTCAGGAAGATGCGTTCCCCCTTTGTAAGGATCGTTCAAGATGACCATGTCGCCGGGAGCAAACGATTGGTTGGAAATGG
>JAGYNR010000111.1 GCA_018399715.1 Desulfobacterales bacterium
TAAAAATATAATTTGAAAATTATTTATGTATGCGCCCGTAGCTCAGCTGGATAGAGCGCCGGACTTCGAATCCGTAGGCCGCCCGTTCGAATCGGGCCGGGCGTACCAATGCACGCAGCCGTTTCATAACTTTCCTGCGCTCTTTATATGATCCGCAGCATTTCATTGTTTTTATGGTTAAGGTACCAACCTGGTCGGAAATATTCAAGGAAGATCGGTGGACAGTTGAACGGTCTTTTATAAAAATTATTATTTTCAGAATAACTGAGATAAGGCAAGGAACATTGCTTCGATTATTTTCCGGTGGATAAGGAAAGATTCTGAAGTTCTTAGTTGTCAATTGTATCAGTTTGACTTTGCATCTCTTCTTGTCTGATTCGCTGTTGCCTCCGGTTTCCGTAATTTATTCCTATTGGCAGAAGTAAACCATATGGTATCCACAGGCACCATCTGTAAGAATTTGGAAGAGTAAACAAAAGGGCTAAAAACATGAGACCGGCGATCCAGCACACGATTACAGATTTTATCATAAATGTCCGTTCACGGGGTCTGTTTGTATTTTTTACGGAACAATAAGTTCCGATTATTCCACCGACAAGACCGATAAGACAACCAATTATTCCACCAACGACACCTGGATGCATAATGACTTTCTCTATTTGAAACCGTGATAATGATCAATATTAAAAGGATCCAATAAAACAATAAACCATTACAATTGTTTTTGTCAATGTGAAGGATGCAGTGAATACTTGATTGATGATAATGTATGGCGACATGGCATACGTAGACGACTTTGAAAAACAATTGTGAGGATATTGTTTTTCGGTACCCTTAGGTTAAAATTTTTTTGGATAACAAAATTTTCATTTTTTGCTAATATTTTTCAAACATAGACGGATTATTTTCATCAAAATGGAATGCAGGCGAGTTTGTATCAACACTGACACAATTTATCTAAAGGAATAAATAATGGATTCGCCCATGACCTGTTTTATTCATCATATACCGGGACGGTTGAGAGTTAAAATCCCCGCACGAAAACATCAGGATAGTCAGACCGATAAGATCGGCGGTTCTTTTTCTGGAATGCAGGGCATCAATAAAGTGTCTGTTAATCCGCTCACCGGCAGTATCGTAATTTATTATGATCCCGCAATTTTTTCAGTGACCCAGTTGCTCAATATTTTACAATATAATGAAGTGATTGGTTTAAATCAGTCGATTGTTTTTGAAAAACCGATCAGTGAGCAATCGACTCAAATGGGATTCGTCATTGGCAAAGCAGTATTTAGCTGGGCCGTTGGGAAAGTTTTGGAGCGAAGCGGACTTGGATTTCTGGCGGCTTTTATTTAAGGGTTCACCAAAAAAACTTAAACTCCTCTATTGAAAAGGGATGCCAAGTGGTGGATAATATCAAAGGTTTCCTTTAAAAAATTATCCACCTTAAATAAAACAAACCCAAATTTCATCCTTTTTTAATTTTCCCTTAACACTACCTTTTTATAAATTTTTTACCTGAACTGAGCAGTTATTAAGTTTAGTTTCCGGTGAATCAAACCACCATAAAAAGGAGATGCGATGTGGGAAAACAAACACCTATGACGGTATCCATCAATCCGGCTAGAAGGCCGCCGGTAAAATCAAAACCAAACGACATACAAAGAATCAAGAATGTATTGGGTGTATCTTCTACATCAGACGAGAATTTTTGCCGGTCTTTACCCTTTTCGGTTAATGATACGGCGGCAGGTTCTGAAAATGAGCTCCAGGCGGTAGTATCGGGAGATAAGATGGCCGTTGATCTTCCGGTTGTCATCAAGGCGTCGCGTTATTATAAAAATATGCTGAAAAGGGCGGCTTCCGGGGAATTTTCTAAAAAGGCAGTCATCAGCCTCGAACAATTTTTAGATGACAATACGGAAAATGTTTGGGAAAACAGTTGGGTGAGATTCCCGCGCGGGGTTTTGAATCATTATGCTGAAAATGTATTCGAACGCGACTTGCTCGCGGATAAAAAAGACTGGCCAGGACCCAAAAGGCAGGATGCAACATGTTTTACCGTTTATAGGCATTATTGTGAATATGTGCGGGTTCCGGTCAGTTATTTGCTGAAACTATCTCTTGCCGACTCACTTGGAACTACGGATGTACATCCCATGATTCGTGGTGCGGGCAAGAAGTTCCTGGGGCATTTTTCCAATGATAACACATCTCCGGAGACCTTTTCCTTTTATCCTGCCATAGCAGGCAAAAAAACGGATATAGGAGGCGCTGCGGCACAGGAGACACTTTTGCGGTATCTTCTCAGCCAGTTTTTAACTGAATATGCAAACGAAAAATTTCAACTCACGCAATTGGGACAAAAGGCCGAAATTTATTTTGCTCCGAATCCCCCAGTGCGTCAAAAACTGTTGAACGAATTAACATCCGATAGTTTTTATCGAAAGCTGTTTATGAGTCCGTGTCTTTCCGGATGGGACAAAGGAGAAAAGAAGTCTCGTTATATGCATTTATGTCACCAGGTACTGTCCCGAAGTCAGCTCAATGCCGTTGCCAAGCTTAAGGATGCAGGCATCATTGTCAATAACCTGGTGGTCCTTCCCAATATGTCAAACATTTGCCTTGCCAATAACGGCACCCATATCAGTCTGAGCAGTCAAAAAATTACCTCGCTTTTGAAAGCTAAAAGCCCTGAATTTAACGGGAGGGATGAGAAATATCTGGGGGATTTGGCCATTAAAATCATTGAGCATTTTCTTCCGTTATTTGTAAATTCCTATAGTG
Source organism: Desulfobacterales bacterium (assembly GCA_018399715.1). Taxonomy (GTDB): domain Bacteria; phylum Desulfobacterota; class Desulfobacteria; order Desulfobacterales; family SKZT01; genus M55B149. Next base: position 2,788 of record JAGYNR010000111.1, read on the forward strand.
CTGCACCTTACCGGCTGGCATTTACAAATTTTCATCCCGAAAGAGCTTTAGGATTTTTGCCTCATGAATTGGATTTCACTCATCTGAGAATGATCTGGCGTCGTTGGAAAAAAAAAGCAGCTCTGAAATTTTGCGGCCAACCTATCACCCCTTTCGGGCCTGAATGGTTGGATCGAACCATCAGTAAACTTTTCGGATTAAAAGGGGATTTTGTCAATGATTTCAGGTTAATCGATTACCTGGTGTCATTGCTCAGCACCGATGAAAGTCCCGGCCTGGACGGAGAACTTGGAAATGATCTGAGGCTGAAAGATGATTTGGCTGCCATGGGGGTATTTCATACAGCCATGCCGGTATATTTGCTGTATCGCATCCGACGATTTTCCGAAATCGGATTTTCGGGTTTCGAAGGTCGCCATTACAGTCTTTTTGCCGATATTTTTGCCGATATGTCCCACAGTGTTAATCTTCAGACGCTGATTACCGGTCTTGCGTATAAATATATACTTCATGGCCGGTTCGGCCATGAACATATTCCGGATTATCCGTCCATTGAAAGTGAAAGAAGACAAATCTTTTTCGGCACCGCCATCGGAATTCCCACTTTCTATGTTCGCAGCAACACCCAAAATCTTTTTTTGGCCGACATTTTAAACAAAGTAAGGGGCACCCGGTTCAGCCGGAGATATCCTGGTTATCTCAGGGTCTATAATGTTGAATTCCGAAAAGCCTTAATTCGGATCTTAAAAGAAGATGCGGCTGATTTAATCGAAATGAACGGCTTTGAAGAAACCATTCGGGATTTGGAACAAAGAATCAATGATTCGGCAAATCATTCAGCCGGAGGGAAGTTGACCCGGGCCGTTTGCGAAAAGGCGGGTATCGCTCATCCAATGAAAATCCAGGCTCAGGAATTTAACCGTATTGCTGAAAAATTTTACCGGGAAGACCTCAAGCAGCGACATATCAAAGCGGCTCTGGATTTAATGGAAGATCTGGTCAAACATCAATTGTCCAATTCCCAAATAAAAAATAAATCCATTTGTCGGGCTGCTATTGCCGCTACCGGAACAAATTCACCCGAGATTTTTTTCAAAGATGCACGGAAAAAGTTTTTGACGGGACGTTTTTCGAACGATCTTCTTCAAAAGATGATTCATCTGACAATTTTAATGATCGACTCCCAAAAAGAAAGGTTCGGCTTAAAATGACCGTATCAACCGCAAAAATGACGCATCAATATATTGATCGGGTTTCATGTGAGGTAAAAAACGAAAAGCTTTTCGGCGACCGGTTCATTCAGTTGATTTACTGTGATGCCCGTGAAAAAGCGCCCATACTTTTCAAAGCCCTTACATCGGCCCGAATGTCTTCCGTTTTAGGCTTTCTAAACTATGATTTATTGTTAAAACAGAATTTTCCGGGCAGGGTTGATCTGCTGAAAACGTTGAAAGTAGATCTTTTTGAGTGTTTGGAACCCGATAATCTGACGACGCTCAGGAAAATATTTGAAAGAAAAATCCGATATGATGACGTCAGGCCCATGCCCGAAAATCCATCGGCAGTTGTATCGCCTGCCGATGCCAAAATGATCGCAGGATCATCAGAAAAAAGTCCCATGATGTTTATCAAGGAAAAATTTTTTGATGTAAATGAACTGCTGGGTCATGAAAATAAAAGATGGATCAGAGAATTTCATAACGGATCATATGCCATATTCAGACTGACACCGGAAAAGTATCACTATAATCACACACCGGTTGCCGGCACAACCCTGGATATTTACGAAATGGAAGGCGTATACCATTCGTGCAATCCGACCGCCGCATTAACTGCTGCGACACCGATTTCAAAAAACAGGCGGGTCGTGACGGTAATCGACACCGATACAGACGAGGGGACCGGCGTTGGATTGGTCGCCATGGTTGAGGTGGCCGCCTTGATGATTGGAGATATCCGCCAGTGTTACAGTGACTTCGGATATACAAATCCAAGGCCGGTTACGCCCGGCCTGTTTCTGATAAAGGGACAGCCCAAAAGCATTTTCAAGCCGGGGAGTTCAACAGTGGTGCTGTTGTTCCAGAAAAACAAAATTGTTTTTTCTCCGGATATTTTGGCTAATCTTGGTAGAAGGGACGTTCAAAGCAGGTTTTCGGCTGGTCTCGGGCAACCGGTTGTGGAAACAGATGTGGCGGTGAGAGAAGAAATCGCCACCCGGAAATCTGCCGGAATCTGACTGAGGTAACTTTCATCACCTCAGAAGAATTTACTCTACCTTATTTCTTGACAACGGAATAAAAAATGAATGCGATGTTAATCTTTTCTTTTGCGATATGCTTAATTATTTTTCTGAGTTGGGGATTCAAAAATCTTCCTGGCGAAAAGTGGCAAATTTTGGGAGCCGTTCCTTCCGCCAAACAAAAGGACGGTTCCTGGAGAGGTATCAATTTTACCTATTACGGTCTTTTCAATGCCTTGAGTCTGGTATTGGCAACGTCTGTGATGATCATCATGACAGGCGCTTTGTCAGTGTCCTCTCTTGCTGTTGTATGTATTTTCATGGCTGTGATCACACCAAGCCTGCCCGCCGCCAAATGGATAGCCTGGATTGTGGAGAAAAAAAACAGCACTTTCAGTGTCGGCGGTGCATCGTTTGTTGGTATGATAATAGCACCATGGTGCATTTTATTCACCAAAAAGTGCGTCGGTTTTGAAGCGCCCGTAATTTCGGTCATGGCTGCCTTAACCGTATCTTATGCCTTTGGTGAGGGAATAGGGCGTCTGTCTTGTATCAGTTTTGGATGTTGCTATGGAAAGCCCTTATCGGAATGCGGCCGGTTTCTTCAAAACTGTTTCAAACGTCATCATTTCATTTTCACCGGTAAAACAAAGAAAATAGCCTATGCCCATGGTTTAGATGGGCATGCCGTCCTACCCATCCAGGCGGTAACGTCATCTATTTATTGTGCTTCGGGTATTTTGGGTATTTTACTTTTTTCAAACGGTTTGTTTACATCCGCGTTTTTGGAAACATTAATGATCACGCAATTGTGGCGATTTATTTCCGAGTTTTTCAGAAATGATTATCGGGGTAGGGGTAAAATTTCCGTATATCAGAAACTCAGCCTGGCTGCCGTATTATATGGCCTTTTGACTGCAGTGATGTTTAAGTTTTCCGGCAACTATCCGGTAAATCTGTTAATCGGATTAAAAACACTTTGGAACCCGGCAGTTCTTCTTTTTCTGCAATTTCTGGGAATGGGTATTTTTTTCTATCTGGGAAAAAGCAGCGTAACTGGTTCGGTACTTTCCTTTTATATTAAACGAAATAAAATTTAACGTCGCAAATCATTTTATACAGGGCAATCGCATGAAAAACTGGCACGTTTTTTGGTTTTAATAAATTCAAGCAGTTACGCTCAGGCCGTTTTCTTTATGCTTCTTATGGCTTTTTTAACATATTGAATTTATTAGGTCTGTTTTTTTCATGCGATTGCCCTGAGGTATGCCCCGTATTTCTAACCTTCTCCATACATTGCCGGGTTGTTTCGTTTTCTTCAAACCAGATAATATCTTTCGGCAGGGTCATCAGGTGACCTACTGATCGGTCGTCGATTTTAAAAACCCGTTCTACCAGATTAATCTCGGACGGATGAAACACACCGGCTCTGGCCCCCTGCTTAAACAGTTGCTTAATCTCGTCTTCGGACATGGGTTCTTCATCATGGTGTTGTCTGATTCCCAAAACATTGAGAATTCCATCAGAAACCACACTGACGATATAAACCGCAGGAGCCGCGATGCGTGATAAAAAATACATGGGTATAGCAACAACAGTGGAAATACATTCAGGGTGCAGCATGGCCAATCGTTTCGGGATAATTTCTCCCATCACCAGAAAAAGAAAGGTAATGGTTAAAGCCACTATAAAAAGACTGAGACTTCGGGCGATGGGTGCTGTCAGGGGGATCTTTTCCAAAAGCGTTTTCAAATAGAAAGCGATAACCGCACCTCCATAGACACCGCTTAAAATGCCCATTAAGGATATGCCGATTTGTATCGTGGATAAAAACCGGGTGGGTTCGTTGCATAACTGCAAGGCATAAGGGCAACTCGTTTGCCTTTGTCGGACAGTTGTTTGAGGCGAAACTTACGTGCGGAAACCAGAGCAATTTCGGACATGGCAAAAAGACCATTGAGAATTACCAGGATGAAAATAACAATAATTTCAATAAAAAATGCGGTTAAGTCCATATTCTCAGCAATTGTACAGTTGATTCAATTATTTTTTGTTTTTGTACGGGAGTTCTTTCTCCGTCCTCTTTCATTTCTTACGATCCAATCTCGAAGATGAAATATTCAAGGGGCTTTTTGCCTGTTTCAATGTCCGGAACGGCACGGT
>JAGYNR010000112.1 GCA_018399715.1 Desulfobacterales bacterium
CAGACATACATTGAGTATTTCGAGGGTTAAAATTTGAGTCTGACGCAGATATTGGCGAAAAGGACAGTTTTCGTTCAGGCACTACATTATGTTTCAGCCGGTAGGAGAGAAGAAGACCGACGTGTACACTTTTTATCAATGGAGTAGTTCAGAATGTATCAAAAATCAAAAAAAATAAAAATCGGACGAAATGATCCATGTCCATGCGGCAGTGGACTGAAGTATAAAAAATGCTGTATGAACAAGGACGGGAACAGCGCCGAGACACTTCAAGAAAAATATTTCAGGGATTATAACATCCGGTTGAAAAATCCAAAGGACATCGAAAAGATTCGCAATGCCGGTGCTCTTGTCGTTGATACACTCAACATGGTTGCGGATAAACTCCATCCGGGAATGAAAACAGACGAAATCAATACGTTGGTTCATGAATATACGATTGCCAACAATGCGGTTCCAGCGCCATTACATTACCACGGGTTTCCCAAAAGCGTTTGTGTAAGTGTAAATGAAGTCATTTGTCATGGTATACCCGATGAGCTGGTTCTTCAGGAAGGCGATATTGTAAATGTTGATATAACGTCGATTTTGGAAGGATATTATGCCGATGCCAGCCGGACATTTTTTGTGGGAACTCCCGGGCCTGAGGCTGTTAAAATAGTCAATGTGGCTCTGGAGAGTATTAAAAGGGGAATCAAAACGGTTTGCCCTGGAAACACGATTGGAGATATTGGCTGGGCAATCCAAAGCTATGCTGAAGCACAAGGCTGTTCTGTTGTCCGCGAGTTTGTGGGCCACGGCGTCGGTTTTGACTTCCACGAACCTCCACAAGTGCCTCACTACGGCCGCAAGGGAAAGGGTGTTAAGCTGGTTCCCGGAATGGTGTTTACGATCGAACCTATGGTCAATCTGGGGAAAAAGGACCTTCGAATTCTTTCCGATGGTTGGACTGTGGTCACCAGAGATAAGTCATTGTCTGCTCAGTTTGAACAAACAATTCTGGTAACTGATGATGGCTATGAAAGTTTGACTCCCTGGGTTCATTAAACTAAATAATCTGCCATTAAAACAATCACTGATTAAAAAAAATAAATGCCATGCAAAATCAACCGGCAGCAGATGAACTTTCTGCTGATGTAATATCAATCCAGGATAAATTCCAAGTTCCTGAAAAAGATAGGCTTCTTGAACAGTTACAGAACGGCGGCTTCAATGTTCCGGGCTTTATTTTTATCCCGGCTGAAAAATTTAAAAACAACCAGTTTGAAACGCTGAATGAATTTTTAGATAGTTATATAAAAAGTTTTAAGGTTATTGTCCGAAGTGCTCATCCCCAGGAAGAATTTTTCAAGGGGGGAACTTTTGACAGCCTGGAGACATATGCAGATATCGAAGGCGTAAAATATGCCAGAAACCATATCATACACCAGGCAAAAACGGCCAAACTACTCTCTATTCGCAGACAGCAAAAATTTTATCATTCTCCCGAGATTGATTTTGAAGCGATGGGGGTAATTGTTATGCCTTATATCGAAGGCATCAGTGTGATGGCCAAGATGGTTGATGATAATTGGGAGTTCGGCTACATCGGCGACAGAAGTCAAAAGTTTCGTTGCGGTCCCTATATTACCCAAACGCCCCATGATCGAAGGCTGCTACAGAAATCCCAGGATATTCAACAGTATATGGGGTTCAAATGCGAAATTGAATATATTGTTTCAGGCGATGGTGAGATTTTTGTAGTTCAGGCAAAAGATATATCCAGTATTGAAGTTTTGTCTTCTAAAAAAAGTGAAAGATCCATTAGACTCGATGGCGTTCACAGAATGCGTAAACGTCATAATTACCGGGAACGAAAAGTATATGTAATGGATCTGAAATGCTTTTATATTGATGTCATTGGCAAATGTGAAGACATGGTACACGGATGGGCTGATTCCAGCCTGGGGATTGAGGATGTATTGGGGGTAATAACGGATTTTGAGAAACAGATGGAAAACTTTGCACTGAAACAGGAATGTTTTGCGGTGTTGGGAATGTCGCTTCGAATTCCGGAAGATCTGAATCAGATAGCCAATCATTATCTGGATGATACGCCTGATTTGCAAAAACAACTTTCCACGGCCTTATTTAAAAATCAATACCAAATAGACTACTTTCTGTCCGAAGCCGATACCATCATTGCAAAAGATAAGGTCAAAATTCAATTATGTACTCACGATGCCTATGGCATTGATACGGTACGTACCCCCTTGTGGTTTGTTTACTGGAATTTCGAGCGGCATGACTATTATCTGAAGGAGCTGAGGCGGATTGGATTCGTCACCGGTGACACTGTCGGTATTGAAACCGATGTCGAGGAACGTCCCACTTTATATCGGTTATAACAGTAAAACTCGAATATCGGGTAAAAAATTCCATTTTTTGTTCTTATCTTTTATCATTTGCAATAAAGGCTCTTCAAAAGCATGGGATGCCGAAAAAAATGGTCGTTAGGAAAAAATTGAACAAGGAAATCAGTAAAAATGTAATGGTTGTCAATGAATTGGGGTTTCATGCGCGAGCGGCGGCAAAAATTGCAAAATTGGCCCAGAATGCATCCTCCCGTGTATGGTTATCAAAAGACAATCAGGAAAAAGTAGATGCCTCCAGCATCATTGATATTTTAACGCTGGCTTGTGGCAAAGGGTCCTGGGTTACAATTTCCGTTGAGGACAAGTCCGACCACGATTTGCTGGTCAATATCGTAAACCTGGTGGAGAATGGCTTTGGAGAATAAACGAATGACAAAAACGCCGGCTATGGAGTTGGTTTTAAAGGGTATAAAAGCATCTCCCGGCATATGTATTGGTAAAGCGTATCTGGTAGATAAAGAAGGCGTGGAAGTTGTAAAAAAATACAATATCCCGGCTAAAGAATTGGGAAAGGAAATCAATCGCTTTAAATCTGCAGTTAAACAGACAAGTGATGAATTGCACAGGATAATTGAAGACTCTCCCGAGGAATTCCGTCAAAATGCCAACATTCTCGAGACCTACATTCTTTTGCTGAAAGATAAAATGCTGTATGAGCGGACCATCGAAACAATCAATGATGAGCATGTCAATGCTGAGTGGGCTCTGAAGAAAGTGGTAATGGGAATTCGCATGATGTTTTTAGATATGGCAGATGAATATTTCCGGGAGCGGGGTAATGATATTGTTCATGTATCGGATCGGATCATGCGTAATCTGGTCGGAGAAGAACAGGTGAACCTTGGAAATATTAACAAGCGGGTCATATTGGTAGCCGAGGATCTTTCTCCGGCTCAAACCAGCCAGATACAGCTTGAAAAAATTATGGGCCTTATAACAGAACGTGGTGGCAGAGCCTCTCATACAGGTATTATTGCCCGAACCCTCGAAATACCGGCAACGCTGGGTCTCGGTCAGTCAATCAGGGTTGTCCGTCATGATGATATTATTATTGTAGACGGAAACGAAGGTGTTGTTATTGTCAATCCATCGGATGATACTTTGATTGAATATGAAGAGCGTAAATTTGCGTATGAAAGATATAAGGCCATTATCGCCAGAGGTTCCTATGAAGCAGCCGAGACTGTCGATGGTCATCGGTTGGCGGTGATGGGAAATATAGAACTCCCCGAAGAGGTTGTGTCGGTTCTCGACTACGGCGGTGACGGAATAGGGTTATATCGAACCGAGTTCCAATATATGAATCGGTCGGAGTTCCCAAGTGAAGAAGAACTTTTTGATAAATATAAAGACGTTGTAGATGTGATGGCGCCCAGGCCGGTCACAATTCGAACGCTTGATGTTAATGGCGATAAGGCCGTTTCATGGGAGCAATGGAGCCGGGAGGAAATCAATCCGGCCCTTGGATTAAGGGCGATTCGGTATTGTCTGAAAAAACCCAAAATATTTAAAACCCAATTGCGGGCAATCCTGAGAGTCGCCGCCTATGGAAACGTCAGAATCCTGATTCCGATGATTTCCTCTTTAGAAGAGGTGATCGAAACTAAAAAATTGATTATGGAAACCGCCGATGAACTGGAAAAAGAGGGGGTAACGTTTAGCAGAACAATTCAAACCGGGGTTATGATCGAAGTTCCGTCTGCCGTCATTATCGCTGACTCATTGGCCAGGGAGGTCGATTTTTTCAGCATTGGTACCAATGACCTGATTCAGTATACCCTGGCCATTGACAGGGGCAATTTTGAGGTTGCTCACATGCATCAACCGCTTCACCCGGCTATTGTGAAAATGGTAAAACATGTTTCCGATGTCGCAGCCGGGCATAAAATTGGTCTGTACATGTGCGGAGAAATGGCTTCAGACCCGATACATGTTCCCTTGCTGTTGGCGATGGGAATTAAAGAACTTAGCATGAATCCCCAATGCATACCGGAAGTAAAACGGATGATCAGATCTTTGAGCTTAGAAGGCACTAAAGACTTGCTGGATAAGGCATTGACCTTGAACACAACCTTGGAAATCAATAATTTGATGCAAGATACTTATGGAAAAATATTATCCGATATTGCATCCTTGAAATAACTCGAATTATATATCTTTGAGTAGTGACATCCTGACATTAAATTATGGAAAGCCTGTAAAAATCAGGAAAGAAAAAATATTGAGTCAACATCATAAAAAAATTATTGCCGTAAACCGCAAAGCCCGTCACGATTATTTTATTGAAACCGAATACGAGGCTGGGATGTCACTGCAGGGGACGGAAATCAAATCTCTTCGGTTGGGCCGTGTCAATTTAAAAGATAGTTATGCAAAGATTGATAACGGCGAGGTTTACGTGTACCAGATGCATATCGGACAATATCCCTTTGCTCATCACGGAAATCATGATCCGCTTCGACCCCGCAAGCTTTTGCTTCACAAATACGAAATCAAAAAGCTGTATGGAAAAATCAACGAGCGAGGCTATTCACTGATACCGTTGCAGGTTTATCTTAGAAACGGCAAGGCCAAACTGCTGATTGCCCTGGCCAAAGGAAAGAAACTTCACGATAAACGCGAAACCATTCGTCGCCGCGATGAAAAACGGGATCTTGACAGAGTTTTGAAAAACACTTAAAATTCAATTGTAGATTGTAATCCTGACGACATTTTTATATCTACCAACTGAAAACAATTTAAAATAACTGTTGACAATCATTTTAAAAACATTAATTTAATATAGTTCATTGAAACATTCTGCGATACGAAACATGCTCCTTACCTCACCTTATTAATAAGGGGGCGAAATGGCTTCGACGGGGATATGGAAGCATTGGCTGCATATCGAGGTCCTGTCTGCTCGTTAAACAGGCTGGAAAACTAAAATAATCGCAGACGATTATAACTACGCTGTAGCTGCTTAAGAGCAGCTTCCGTCCATCCGGGTTTTTCCTGCGGTCCCGGAAAGGGCGTCGACTAGCAGGGTAGCGGTTCAGTAAGCTTGTGACTGAAATTGCGAAACCTAAACAAGCTTGCCGTTTGGATATCCGGCTCGGAGGAGACCCAAAGCGGCGAGAACAAAATCCGGGATAAATATGTAGATGTCAATGTGGAATATTTTCGGACGCGGGTTCGACTCCCGCCGCCTCCACCAAATTCAGGTTTTATAGAGTCCAATCAAACACAAAAATCCTTTAAAATTGTTTTACTGATCTTTCATGGAAAATTAGCCATGATGGATAGGTTAAAATTTTTCGGATTTTTGAAACTCATAAAAATTTCTTGCCCATAAGCTTGCTTTCAAGTACGTTTTCAACGTGTAAAATTTTGCATGAATTATTTATAAAAAGTATTACTAATGGCTTGGATAATACATTCAATTTGCAATGGTTTTTATAAAATATATTATTCCGATCCATAACGACTATGTTTGACTAATACTGATGCAAAAAGAAAAAACCCTCTCTGAAAAATTTGGATTTCGTAACCAGCGGTCAGGGGTGCATCTGGCAAGAACCATGATGCTGGAAGAACTGCGGCTGCTTTTGTCTTTTGTCGATGATCCGCAGGCTGATAAATCATTATATGTTCAAGCTATTGAAAACGAAAATTGTCTTTCCAAACGATCGGGAAATACGAGGAGTTTAACTGTCCGTCATCTTGCTGAACTCTATGGGTTAGATCCGTAATTCTACATGGACCCAATCGGGGCACCTTCAAGGTCGGGCCAAAAAGGTTCGCACTCAGGCAGGCACAGGCAACTCCCGGATCTGTTTCATATGCCCTCTTGTTGGGATACTTAAAGGGCGTCAGGGGAGATTCCCTCTGGAAATCCTGGCTGAAGCTCATAAAAAATTTACCACAGAAGAGTGGAAAACGTTTTTGCTTCGAAGTATCGGGATTGAATCCCACACCCTGACTGAAAGAAACAAGGATGCCTTTTTCCTTCGAATGGTGCCCTTTGTTGAGAGAAACTACAATCTGGTCGAACTGAGTCCCAGGGGAACCGGCAAAAGTCATCTTTTTCAGCAGATTTCCTCCTATGCCCATTTGATTTCAGGAGATAAGGCGACGGTAGCCAGAATGTTTGTCAACATGGCCACAGGACAGAGAAGTCTGGTGTGCCAATTTGATGTGATCTGTTTTGATGAGATTTCCGGAATTTCATTTGACCAGAAAGACGGCGTCAACATTATGAAGGCGTATATGGAGTTCGGAGAGTTCAGCCGCGGCAAGGAAAGCATCCGGGCGGAGGAAGTATTGTTCTTGTGGACAATTTTGATGTGGATGTCCAACACTAGTAGTGTATCAGGCATCTTTTCAGGCCGACGCCTCAGGAAATGCGAAACGATACGGCCTTCATGGATCGCATTCATGCCTTTCTGCCGGGATGGGACATTCCAAAAATCCAAAAAGAGATGCTTACCGATCATTTCGGGATGGTCAGTGATTTCTGGTCCGAATGCATGAGTCAACTTCGCCGTCAGAGCCGAATTTCTGTTTTGCAAAACCGTCTGATGTTTGGTGGTGCTTTAAGCGGAAGAGATACCAATGCTGTGAATAAAACCATCAGTGGTCTTTTAAAGTTGTTGCATCCGGATGAATCTGAATTTGTTTCCGATGAGCAGC
>JAGYNR010000113.1 GCA_018399715.1 Desulfobacterales bacterium
TTAACGAAAAATCCTAGTTTTCGTTCGGGCACTAATGTATAATAATTTTAACCAAATCGTATTGAACCATATTTTAACATCATTTTTCAAGGAGATTTTCGATATTTTAACTTTTGTTCAGCAGATGTTATATTAAGATGATATTATCTTTCAAGTTACGGTTAAATTCTGACAATATCTTAAGATTTATAAGGAGATGAAAAATGCCTGAACTACCGGATGTGGAACTGTTTAAACAATACATAGACGCCACTTCCCTTCATCAAAAAATCGACACGGTAACCGTAAAAAACGAAACAATACTAAAAGGGATCACGGCCGGAAACCTGAAAGAAAAACTGGAAGGAAAAACATTTAACTGCTCCCGCAGACATGGTAAATTTTTATTTGTATGCATAGATACCACTAGTTGGCTTGCCTTGCATTTCGGCATGACAGGATTTTTAAAGTACTTTAAACGTATGGAAAAAGAGTCCGATCATGCTCGACTACTGTTTAGCTTTACGAATGGTTATCATCTGGCTTACGATTGCCAGCGCATGCTGGGAAAAATTCAGGTCATTGAGGATATTGCACAGTTTATAAAGAAAAAAAATTTAGGGCCAGACCCTCTTGATCCCGATTTTGAGATAGACACCTTCAGAAGGCAACTTGACGGAAGAAAAGGCATGATCAAGCCAACTTTGATGAATCAACAGATTATCGCAGGAATCGGCAATATTTATTCAGATGAAATTCTTTTCCAGGCGAAGATACATCCCAAACAGGCTGTGAGTGATTTAAGCAATGAAAAGATAGAAAATTTATTTCGCCATATCCGGTCTGTTTTAGAATCGGCGATTTCGTATCATGCCGATCCTGAAAAATTCCCCGAATGGTTTTTACTGCCTCATCGCCATAAAAATGGAAACTGCCCGAAATGTCACACAACAATAAAAAAAATCACCGTATCGCAGCGGTCAAGTTATTATTGTCCGAACTGTCAGAAACAATAAACACCTGTACAGTAATAAATTCATCAAATTACATCGCTTCACCTATTTGAAAATGTCTGCCTTACAGGCAACATCAAAAGGAAAAAAACAAAAAAACTGTTTCAAGAAAAGGGGTAGCGTGATAAAAAAAGCAGATAAAATCCATATCGGAACATCCGGATGGCATTATTCCCATTGGAAGGGGTCTTTTTATCCCCGGGAATTCAAACCAAAGGATTTGCTGAAATACTATGCCCAACATCTAAATACTGTTGAGATCAATAATTCCTTTTATCATCTGCCCGAAGCTAAAACGCTTCAAATGTGGCGGAATATAGTACCTTCGGATTTTCTTTTTGCAGTGAAAGCCAGTCGTTATATTACCCACATGAAAAAGCTTAAAGATCCGGAGGATTCCCTGGGAAAATTTCTGGAAAGAGTGGATGTGCTGGGAAATAAACTGGGTCCCGTGCTTTTTCAGCTTCCTCCCCGATGGCATCTGAACCTGCAACGATTTGAATCTTTTTTAAATTTCCTTCCGGATCGTTTTCGCTATGCTTTTGAATTCAGGGATCCAAGCTGGTTTCACGAAGACCTTTATAACATAATGAGGCAATACAATGTTGCCTTTTGTATGTATCATTTGGCGGGTTTTATGTCCCCCAAAGCAGTAACCGCCGACATTATTTATGTCCGCCTGCACGGACCCGGTGAGGCTTACCAGGGTCAATACGAAACCGAGGAACTAGCCGGATGGGCAGGTGCTTTTTCTACTTGGATAAATCAAGGGAAAACAATATATTGTTATTTTGATAATGATGAAGCCGGTTATGCCGTTCAGGACGCGGTAAGGCTTCGTCAAATGATGGAATAGTTTCACCTAAACAGTTTATAATACATTAACCTAATGACAGAGAGGCAGCTATGCACTCGTTGATTATTGTTTCCAACCGTCTGCCGGTAAAAGTGAAAGAAACCATCGAAAAGTCTTCCGGCGGCCTAGTTTCAGCTCTTGAAGGTCTCGGGGATCAATACGACCTTCAGTGGATCGGGTGGGCCGGCGGTGTCGTGGATGATCAGCAGAAAAGACAAGAGATTACCACCGAACTCAAAGAACGTTTCAATTTTACACCTATATTTTTGAGTCAGGAGGATGTTGACGACTATTATACCGGTTTTTCCAATTCCAGTCTCTGGCCGCTGCTCCATTACATGCCCTGCAATGCCCGCTATGAGGATAAATGGTTTCAAAAATATCGCGAAATCAATCAACTGTTCGCCGATAAGATCCTGGAGCAGGCTGAACCGGATGATATTATCTGGGTACAGGATTACCACCTGATGTTACTTCCGGCCATGCTCCGAAAAGTAAAACCGGATATGACCATCGGTTTTTTTCTTCATACCCCCTTTCCCTCCTACGAAATATTCCGTTGCCTTCCCAACAGGGAGGAACTCCTTGAGGGTCTTCTTGGTGCCGATCTTATCGGATTTCATACTTTCGGTTACCTTCGGCATTTCAGAAGCACCGTGCTTCGCATTCTGGGAATTGAATCGGAAATTGCCTACATTCCGGTTGAACATCACAGATGTGCTATCGATGTTTTTCCCATTGGTATCAATACACAAGGATTTCAGAATTTTATTGATTCTCCCGCTTTTTCCAGACGATTGAAAGCCCTTCGAAAAATTTATGCAGGCAAAAAAATCATTCTAAGCGTTGAACGACTCGATTATACAAAAGGAATTCCTCATCGCCTGGAGGCGATAGATCGGTTTTTGGAAAAAACCGGGCGAAAAGATGTGATTTTTCTGTTTATCAGCGTGCCATCCCGGCAAACTGTTCCGGAATACAGGGAACTTCGACAAGAAGTGGAATTAAAGGTCAGCCAAATCAACGGTAAACATTCCACTATCGGCCAGGTGCCGGTCCATTTTCTTTTCCGACCGGTGCTTCCTGAGGAATTGTGCGCCTTGTATGTATTGGCAGATGCAGCCGTGGTAACGCCGCTGATGGATGGGATGAACCTGGTGGCCAAGGAATATATTTTTTGTCAACAAGAAAAATCCGGGGTTCTGATTTTGAGCGAATTTGCCGGTGCAGCTCAGGAGCTACCCTACGCTTCCATTGTAAATCCCTATAATGTCAGGCAGATAGCCGATGCCATCCAACAGGCGCTCGAAGACAGTGAAGAAGAAAAGAAGCGGCGTTTAGAACCGATGAAAAAACGCGTCGCTAAATATAATGCCCAATTTTGGGCGAAATCGTTTTTAAAAACGCTCACATCTAAGGATGAGAAAGAAACTCCCATTGAAACGCTGGTTTTGACACAGAAAGCTCTGGCACCGCTCCAGGATGCCAGCCGTCCTGCCCTGTTTATAGATTATGATGGGACCTTGGCCGAAATAACCAACCTGCCTGAAAATGCGGCTCCTTCAGGAGAAGTGGAACAGTTACTGTTTTCCCTTGCCAGTCAGGACCAATTTGAAGTCTACATCATCGCGGGCCGCAGACGGCAAGAGATGGACCGATGGTTTTCAAAATTCAGATTGAATCTGATTGCCGAGCATGGATATTGCTATAAAGAAAAAGGGAGTGGCCGGTGGGTGGTACTGGTGCCGGATGCAGACCTTTCCTGGAAAGATCAACTGCGGGAGTATTTAAACCTTTTCACCGCGATGACACCGGGAAGCTTTCTGGAGGAAAAAACGGCTTCGCTGGTCTGGCATTATCGAAACTCGGACCCTGAATTCGGGGAATGGAAAGCCCGTCAGCTTGTCTCCGAGCTTCAGGAAATGCTATCTAACCTGCCGGTAGAAATTCATCACGGCAAAAAGAATGTTACCATTGTTTCGATTCATGCCAATAAAGGCAGTACTATCTATCATCTGTTGGCTTCAAATCAATATGATAAAGCATTATGTGCCGGTGACGACGAAACCGATGAGTCCATGTTCCGACTTTCAGACAATGCAATTATCGGTGTAAAGATCGGTGACAAAGAAGAAACTGAAGCTGAATTTCGATGTTCTTCTCCAAAAGCTTTTCGCGCACTTCTCAACAAACTTTTATCCCGCCCGAAAAATACGGCACCACTGAAAAAGACGGAAGTTTTCACAGTGAACCGATCAAATCAATCTTAAAACCATGAGCCGCCTAAAGGCGGCTTCAATTATTTTTTTCCTGAGTCTTTTTTTTCTTTCCTGTTTTTTCATGATCGGAAAGATCAAAATCAAGGGATTCCCCGGGTATAAGATCATAAACCGTTCCCTTAAACCCGATTTTGATGGGATTTTCAAGTACAGGAGGACCGCTCACTGTCAATGTATCAGAATCGACATCTATATCCAGAAACCGGTCCCGATAACGAATCCGCATCTTGAGATAGTTAACCTCATTGGGAAGACAGGGGTTTAGCCAGAGAACATCCTCACGGGGTTCAATGGAAGTGTAGCCGCGCTGAAGCTGATCGATCACTCCGGCCATAGCGCCAAGATGAATACCTTCCGGGGTGGTTCCACCCTGAATATCACAGATATCACTTTTAAGGGCTTCGATAAACTGATGCCATGATCCGGAGCGATCCCTTCTTGCCAGCACCCATGAATGAACGACACGACTGAGCGTTGACCCGTGGGATGTACGCTGCATGTAGTATTCGATATTTTTCGGGATAGTATCGTATTCGAAATGATAGCCTAAATCTTCAAAAATCTCCTGTAACTGTTCAGCTGAAAGCAAATAAAATAACATAAGAACATCGGCCTGTTTGGAAACTTTATAACGATTCGGTGTATCATTTTCAGCCTCCAGGATCCGATCCAGACGTTGAATATCCCCGTACTTTTCTTTGTATCCCTCCCAGTCGAATTCTTTGAGATCATCGTAGCCTTCAAATTGACTGATGATACCATCACCGTGAAAGACAATGCGCATTTTCCGGGTAATATCTTTCCATAATGTCAGCTCTTCGTTTGTAAGGTCGAGTTTGTCGCAAAGTTCCTCGCGCACATCCAACGGAAGCAGATCCAATAGTTCTATTGCTCTTTTCAGCACCCATACCGCCATAATATTTGTATAGGCATTGTTATTCAGGCCGCCTTCTTTCGCCCCCGGATACCCATCATGATATTCATCCGGCCCCATGACGCCCAAAATTTCGTAGCGGTACAGTTCACTATTGTAAGTAGCAATACTGGACCAGAAGCGGGCAATCTCCAGCATCATTTCCGCACCGTAAATACTGAAAAATTCTATATCCTGGGTAACCTGATAATACAGGTAAAGATTATAGGCAATGGCGGCATTAACATGACGCTGACGGTAACTTCTGTCCGGAATCCACCGACCTGACCGGGGATTTAAGTGCATTGTCTGACTTTCCTCCCGGCCGTTGCTACCGCTTTGCCATGGAAACATAGCTCCCCGATAACCTGCTTCTTTCGCGGCTTTTCGGGCAGCATTCAACCGACGGTAACGATAGGACAGCAATGCTTTGGTAATTTCCGGCAACCGGAGGTTAATCATCGGAAATATGAACAATTCATCCCAGAAGATATGCCCCCTGTAAGCCTCTCCATGCCAGCCCCGTGCTGGTGCACCCACATCCAGGGACATACTCATGGTATTGGTGGAAGTGGTCTGAAGTACATGGAAGATGTATAAATGCACGATCATTGCAACCTGCTGCAACTTTTCTTCAGATTCTTCCGCTTCCAACCGAATTTCAAACCGCCGCCAGAGATGTCGCCATGTAATCCGGTGGCTTCTTAGCAACTCCCCGAAAGAGCTGGTATCCTTTAACGCATTCACGGCTTCCAGGCCGCATTCTGAAATCGCAGGGTCACGGGAGGTATAAATACTTACAATTTTTTCTGTTCTGACTGGTTTACCCGGATCGACATCCACATGAAAAAGACAGGCCGCATATCCATTTTCTGTCAGAGTCCGACGCTTGACAAAAAGACGGTACCCATCCCTGAACACCCGCGTCCTGGCGGCTACCGCCACCCGTATATCCGACTGGCTTGTCCGGACCTTTACAAAAATAATATCGTGTTTGGGATTGTTGGTAGCAATGGGCATTAAATGACGGTTATTGAGCCCTTTATAGCGATCAACACCATTATTGACAACTCTTCCGTCTATAGCCGATCGGAATTCGATTCTTCCCGACCAGTTTTCAGCCTCTATCGTTGTTTCAAGACCAGCGACGTTAATATCGGCCATGCTGACCATACGTCTTTCATTGACTTGTGTTATCCGGCCGTTGTCATCTTTGAATCTTATTTTACGGTAAAAAATACCATGCCGGATATCTAACTCCTGCCTGTATTCCAACAGCTCAACATCTGAAATACAAAACCACGGGCCGTTTTCGATCCGGAAAGTCAATTCCAGCCAGTTAGGCATGTTGACCAGATCCTCATTTTCGATGATACGCCCGGAGATTTCTGTTTGTAACCGGTTATATCCTCCCGCCAGATAGGTGCCGGGATAGTGAATGTCATCCGCTGTTGATTCGGGGGCGGCCCCTCGTGTACAAAAATAACCGTTTCCCAGGGTACAAAGCGTTTCCCGAAGTTTTTCGTTATCCGGGTCAAATCCTTCGTAGACCAGACGCCAATCCCTTCGGGTGCGACGCTCATGGATCAGAAAAAACAGTTGTCTCAAAAACTTATGGACTTCATCCGGATCTTCTAGCTGGTATTTGGCGTTGGTTTGATTTAAACCGCGTTTTTCCTCCACAATGATGCCAAATCCATCATCGGCTAACTCGCGAAAAGCATCTTCATCGGTTATATCGTCCCCGATATAAACAGGAACTGCCTTTTGGCCTTTCAAATCGATGGCATTTTCCAGAAGCCAGCGAACCGCCTTTCCCTTATTCCAATCCAGGTTGGGTTGAATTTCAAATACCTTTTTACCGTAAGATCTTCGAAAATTCGAAAATGAATGATGAATACTGTCTACAATTTCCTCAACCCTGCCAACATCTTCATCGGC
>JAGYNR010000114.1 GCA_018399715.1 Desulfobacterales bacterium
CGAGCATTTTTATCGCCTGATGCACCTGGTAGCTGTTGATATCTATTTCCAAAATAGTGAGGTTGTCTGCGTGCGACGGCTGTGAAAACAGCACCGATGTCAGGCAGAACAAACAAAACAAGATGGCTGTCCTATAAATGCGATGGTTGTTTATCATCCGATTTCCTTTTACGTGATATTCGAGTTTTATAAACGCCCTTGTATTGTTGATTGATGATTGATGATTGTTGATTGTTGATCTAATGCTCTCTGACTTCTGACCTCTGACCTCTGACATCTGATTTCTGACATCTGACTTCTGATTTCTGACTTCTGACTTCTGACTTCTGACTTCTGACCTCTGACCTCTGACCTCTGACTTCTGACCTCTGACCTCTGACTTCTGACCTCTGACCTCTGACTTCTGACCTCTGACCTCTGACTTCTGACCTCTGATTTTACGGATCGTGTGCGGCGACCGGCCGGCGAATTTAAATTTAATAGACATATTTAAGTCCGGCATATATGCTTCTTCCGGGCATGGGATAACCCTGCACCAATGCATACTGCTTATCGAAAAGATTCCGGACATCAATCTTGACGGAGAGTTCACCTGATTTATCCATAGTAAAAATGGATTTGGAGATACTTAAGTCAGCGGTTGTATGACCATCAAGGCTGGTTTCCCCGGTTTCTTCATAGTCGATGATGTCCTGGTCACTGACATAGATAAAATTCAATCTGCAGCTCACCCCCAGATCAGTATTGACGCATCGCAGACCATAACCCGTTGTCCATTGCGGGGTGTACAACAGGTCCGTATGGTCATCATCGTTTTCATAGTCAATCAGATATGTAACGGTACCATAAGGTCTGACTTCCCATGGCCAGTTGAACCACGCGCCCATATTGCATTGAAACGTTGTCTCGATGCCGGAAATTGTAGCGCCGTCGATATTTTCATATATCGTGATATTTGTAACCGGGTTATAAGTATAATCAATTTTGTCATCGAAGGCCGTATAAAAACCGGTGAGACTGGCAGAAAATGTCTCATTGGAGAAATCAACGCCGATTTCATAGGTTTGGCTTTCTTCGGGGTCCAGATCAGGATTTCCGGACCATATGCCGAATCCCCATTCGCTGTAATCATCAAACATATACAGCTCGTCGGCAGTAGGCATCCTGAAGGCCTCGGCATAATTGGCCCGGATACTCAGTTTTGGTGTCATTTTGTAAGCCAACCCAAAACTGGATGACCAGTTGGTTTCATCGGTACTGCGGCCGTCATCACTTTCAACCTCATATTGGTCATAGCGGCCGCCAAACGAAAGAACCAACTTTTCATCCATCAGCCTGGTTTTGGTCATCAGAAGAAAAGCCGGGTTGTCATACTCATTTTCTCCATCGCTGTACGTATTCTCGATTTCATAATGGGTCCAGTCAAACCCTGCGGTTAAATGGGTTTGAGACCATTTGGCGGTCACCTGGGCCTGACATCCCTGATGGTCGGTGTCACGGGTATAGGTAGGTGTATGGGCTGAGATTTCAGGATCAAATATCTCATGCTCGTCTTTTCCCTGAAAGTAGCGAAGTTTCCAGGCCAGAAAAGTATCAGAAGTCTGGCCGTCGTAAATGAAGTCAATGCTGTAGATATCATCATCCACATAGTCGTCCGGGTCGTTTTCACTGAAATAATCGGGACTTCCGATTCCCTCACCTTCATACCGGGTAAAGATTGCTCCGATGCGATGAGACGGGGTGAATGTCCAGCCCGCACTCAGGCTGATTCTTTCTTTTCTGTCGAAGCCGGTATTATCATACCTGTCGCCATGCGCTGTGCGGTAGTCATCCTGGGATTCCCGGGAACCGCTGAAGGAAAAATCGATGTTTTTTACCTTTCCGGAAATACTTGCTGCGCCTTTTTCATAATCCCAACTGCCCAGGGTTCCTTCCGCCTGTATAGACAATTTTTTCGTTCCCTCACGGGTGATGACATTGATAACGCCGCCCATGGCCGAGGCACCATATTGTACGGAGCCGGGACCCCGGATAATTTCAACACGCTCTACATTATCTACCATAATTTTGGACAGATCACCGGTTCCGGCCCGCCGGCCGTCAATTAGAATCAGCACATGGCTGGACAGGTCATTGCCATGGGTATCGGTTCTGAAACCGCGCATACTCACCGAAACCAGAGAATTGGAATACACACGGGTCATAAAACCCTGATCTGCGAGCAGTTCTCCCAGATCCCGGGCTCCGGATTGTTTAATTTGCGCTTCATTGACAACTGTGATGTTGGTGGTAACGTCTTCTTTTTGCTCTTTGATACGACCGGCAGTTACGACGACGGTGTCGAGAACCGTAACCGGTTCGGATGGAAGGGAGGATTCTTCGGCAAATACCGGCATTGTCCATGCGCATAATCCTGTGACAAACACCCGCCAAATCCATTTTTTAGACAGCAACATTGACAACCTCCGTCTGTAAAAGTGGCATCGGTCTGTCCGGAAATAAAAATCCCCGGACCGATAACAAATTCGATCCGGGGATTTCCCTTTTTTATCCTTGCTGGATCTGAAGTACCGGGCACTGTCCCTGTGCCGGGCTTCACATATGATCAGGCAGGTCTTCTGACTTTCGGATCAATCTGCCGACTGCGCCTTCCCAAAGATAAAATAACCTTCAGTGGCATTTTTGCAGTCCTCGTCCCCGATTACAGCGGCGGGCCCGTCCCCGGATTTCACGGGGTTCCCTATTGAGCTCTATTTGAGCACCCGATCAATTTTTTATATACTCATACCGGGTTTTTATTTTTTGTCAAGAATTTTTTATTGACATATTCATGTCTTTTGACTTTCATAGAGCTGTCGATACAAGGAAAATGCCGCAAGCACTGTGGCATCTGAAATTTTTAACGCTCGGTTTAGGTCTGAACACCTACAGCAAGGAAGGTTTACCTGATGACAAAAGCCGTTGTTATCCAAAACGACGCTGCTTTAGAGATTTATACCAGGGAGCGGTGTTTTATTATCGAGTGGTGGAATTCACCCGATGACGAACACGTCTCTGTTGCACGCGCAAAAGTGATTCCCGGCGTTACAACCAGACGCCATCTTCTGAAAGGGGTAACCGAGCGTTATATCATTCTTGAGGGAAAGGGTTGTGTTGAAGTGGGACACCTGGCGCCTAAAACAGTTGGTCCGGGAGACGTGGTTATAATCCCTCCCGGTATTCCGCAAAGAATTACGAATACTGGTGAATCAGACCTCATCTTTCTGGCCGTCTGCACACCCAGATTTAAAAAAGATATTTATGAAGATATTGATCCGGAAGGGATATCAACAGAATAACGGTTATGGTTTTTATTTGATATTCAAATTTTAGTGGAAAAAATATTTAGTGCCCAAACGAAACCCGGGATTTTTCGTTCGGGCACTATTTAAGAACCGAAAATGGAGGAATGTATGAATTTAGGACAGGAGGAACCTGAAACAATTCGTGAATCGGACAGGACGTTGCTTGCCAGGCTGGTGATGGATGCTTTTCGCCGGATTATTTTTCATTACGGGACATGGTTTACCGAGGTTCATCACCAGTTGGGATTAAAAAATGCTCTGGAAGTGGAGTCTAAAGTATGGAAGGCCAGTTTTAACAATCAGATGACCCGCTTGGCGAAGACATTAGGATTTAAAATGACTGATGGAATTCCGAATATCCTTTTATCCATGGAGGATGAACAATTGATATCCCTGTTGAAAAGCATTTCAATCAACTGGCTTGCCAATGATGGTATTTGGTTTCAGGGTGTGGAAACTCAATTCGGCATGGGTGATGCCAAACGCTGCAATGATACCTGCTGGTCCAGATATTCACCTTATGAGGCTTTACGAATTAAAGAACTGCTGAATCTACCTGAAAATGGCGGTATTCCAGCCTTAAAAAAAGCGCTTTCTTTCCGGTTGTATGCAATGATCAACGAGCAGTCGTTTCAGGATGACGGTGAAAACGCTTTTATTTTTTACATGAATGATTGCCGTGTTCAATCGGCCCGAAAACGAAAAGGTCTTGCCGATTATCCCTGTAAATCCGGCGGTATGGTGGAATATACCTGTTTTGCAAGATCTATTGATTCCCGCTTTCAAACCGAGTGTATCGGTTGTCCCCCCGATGAACACCCGCCGGAATGGTACTGTGCCTGGCGGTTTTCTCTTCCTTAAACTGTCGGTTTAACATTTTTGAATTCAATTTTTTTCGTAAAACCAGAAGATTTGTTTAAATAGCCGATGAATCCAATTTATACCATCATTCCCATATTTTCCATTATCCTTCTGGGATTATTCGCTCGTATGAGAGGATTTATTCCGGTTGAATTTATTGGTCCGGCAAACCGGCTGGTATATTATCTGGCGATTCCGGCCATGATTTTTCGGTCAATTATTCAGGGTTCGTTTAAAACCCATTTCAATCACATTGTATTGGAAATTACGCTCGCATGCGTATTTATTCTGTTTGTTGTTTCATGGTTGCTTGCCGTATTTTTACGGGTTGAAAAACAACAAAGGGGCACTTTTATTCAAAGCTCTTTTCATGGAAATCTCGGGTATATAGGACTTGCCGTCGCCTATTATTATCTGGGGGATAAAGGACTGGTAAAGGCCAGTATTCTGGCAGGATTTGTCATGATCCTGCAGAACCTGCTGGCAGTCGTTGCTTTGAGAATCCATTCAGACGAAACATCGGGGTTAAAAAGCGGTTTTTCGGTCATTCGGGGGGTGTTGGGAAATCCGGTGATTATTTCTGCAATGGCTGGTATCCTTGTATCTTTAAGCGAATTTCCGATCCCGGAAATGCTGGACAGAAGTCTTAAAATTTTAAGCGGGATGGCGCTGCCGATGGCACTTATGTTAATTGGCGCAGGACTATCGTTTGACTTGATACACCATCGGCTCCGCCCCATACTGATTACCGGAGCTCTGAAACTGATCGTGCTGCCGGGTCTTGGATTTTTATTATATTGGATGTTACACCTGAGGCCTGAAGATTTCCTGCCGGGTTTGATTCTGTTGGGAGCTCCTACTGCTACCATAACCTATGTCATGGCAAAAGAAATGAACAGCGATACTAATTTTGCCATAGCTGCCATTTCCTCGAATACCCTCTTGTCAGCATTAACGTTCATGTTCTGGATTGCTATCTGCTGACAGACTAAAGTTTGGCTTGACGGAAACTGTTGGATTTGAAATGAAGTGGTATCTGTGAAAGAAAAACGAAGAAAGGAAACATTAAGCTAAAATGCGATTGACGATGGTTGGAACCGGATATGTTGGATTGGTCAGCGGCGTGGGATTTGCTAATCTGGGAAATGATGTCATATGCCTGGACATCGAGGAAGAGAAGGTAAACAGGTTATCCAACGGCCAATTGACGATTTATGAGCCGGGGTTGGAAGAAATTTTTGCACGAAATTTGAAAGATAAACGCCTTACGTTTACGACCGATACCCAAAAAGCATGTCAAAAATCGGAGGTTATCTTTATTTGTGTCGGCACTCCCCCCAACAGTCGCGGTGAGGCCGACCTGGCCGCGGTGAAAGATGTGGCGGCTTTTATTGGAAAATATATGAATGATTATAAGGTCGTCGTAAATAAAAGCACAGTGCCTGTCGGAACAGCAGAGATTGTTCGGAACATTATCAGGAAGCATCAGTTTGAACCAATTCCGTTCGACGTGGTTTCCAATCCGGAATTTTTACGGGAAGGAGCGGCAGTTAAAGATTTTGAAAATCCTGACCGGATTATCGTGGGAACGGACAGTGACCGTGCCGAAAAAATAATGAGTTCTTTGTACAGATCATTAGCCCGAACGGAAAGACCTATTATGCTCACTGATATCAGAAGCGCTGAAATAATAAAATATGCCAGCAACGCCATGCTGGCGACCCGGATTAGTTTTATGAACCAACTGGCTCATTTTTGCGAAAAAGCAGGTGCTGATATCACTCAGGTATCCAGAGGAATGGGATTGGATGCCCGTATCGGGAGCCGTTTTCTTCATGCCGGCTTAGGTTACGGGGGAAGCTGTTTTCCTAAAGATGTCAAGGCACTGATTTCTACAATGGAAAAATACGGTTGTGATACAGATCTGTTTCAGGCGGTAGATCGGATTAACGATAAACAAAATACGACCGTGGTGGAAAAACTTCAGTCTGTGATGCCTATAGAAGGAATTACGGTGGCTATCTGGGGAATTTCATTCAAGCCGAAAACCGATGATATCCGGGAAGCACCGTCCATTAAAATCATTGAACGCCTTCAGGATCTCGGAGCCGAAATTCATGCGTTCGATCCCATTGCAATGGATAATGCGAAAAAAATATTAAAAGATATTGAATTTTTTAGCAATCCTTATGATACGGTTTGTGGATGTGACGCTTTGATACTGGTTACCGAATGGGATGTATTTAGAAATCTCGATATGAAACGGGTGAAAAATCTGATGAAACGCCCGGTCATCATTGACGGCCGGAACATTTATGCGGCCGAAGCCATGAAAGAAAACGGATTTACTTATTTAAGTATCGGTCGATAGGTAGTGCCCGGGGTGATGAAAATTATTTCGAAATTGGCCTGAAAATTCATCTAAATTTTTGTTCCGCTGAAAGGTTTCAGCATGGGTGCCACGGGCCAAGGCGTTAGCCTTGCCCGTGTATGCCCTACAGTATGGGCAACCCCCTGTGGTTGCCCATTATTCGGGCAGGCACAGGGCCTGCCCCTACATCGCCCGTGGCACCCTATAACCTAAACTTATGTGTTAAAAATTTTAAATCCTGGAATAAAACCGTTATGAAAACTCAAATCAATTTTGCGATAATTTTCATCATCCCAGGTAGTGCCTGAACGAAAACCAGAATTTTTCGTTCGGGCAATAGGTTGTTTAATCGGATTTTCGGGCCGCTCTTTTTTGCATTTCCAGGCGCTCGGCTG